>NZ_JAAHGK010001539.1:0-1571 GCF_010672505.1 Okeania sp. SIO2B9
TAGATATTGAAGATTTTTAGGGAACAGGGAACGGGGAACAGGGAAAAGAGAAGAATAAAAAAATGAATATCTTATGAATAAGATAACTGCTATACCGTATACTTTTAAGAAACATCTCAATTCTCACATCTGATTCCTGATTGCTATATTTGTTTTTATTTACTTCGTAAGTATTTCCTGTGGAATGCTTACTTTACTTTTTAATTTTCGCTACTCTAATTGCATAGTCAGCATAGCCTTGATATTCTTTGACTTTTTTTCTAGCTTGTTTATATTTAGGATGAGATGCTGGCACTATTTTCATAAATTCTGTTGCGTCTTGCCACTGACTTGCTACTGCTTCCCATTCTATTTTAGTCTGGGCAGATTGAGCCATTTCTGCTGCATTTATAGCTCGATTAACTGCAAGTTTAAATGGGTCTGGTGGCGGTAATACAATAGTTGTTTTTGGGATAGGTGAAGATTTTTTTATTGGGGAATATACAGGTGTAGGTTGAGTTTTGACTTCTTCAATTTCTAGGTTTTCGGAGTTTACTTTTTTGGCTATTGGTGAGGGGTTTTCCGGAACTATAACTACAGTTTTTTCGGACATTAATTGCCATTGATAAAATCCATATATACCTAATGTAAGTAAAGGAATAATCAGTAATACCAAAATATTGTTTTTGATTGTTTTCTGGATGGTTTGTAAGTAATTACTTTTTTCTCTTTGATCAACTGGCTTGACTTTTTTTGTCGCCAATACTGATTGAGGTTTATTTGTGATTTTAACTCCAGAATAGGTGCTAGTTTTTGTCAATTCATTCTCTGTTTTATCTTTTTCTTTTTGCTTAAATACCCCGCCGTCTACACGGTGTTTACAATTGCTTGGGGTTTGAGTCCCCATCCACTTTTTCCTCTCTTGATGGGTATTCCTTTCCGTCTGTCGCCGACGCGGGGTCGCACCGCTTCTTCCTTCTTTCTTCTTCCTTCTTCCTTCTTCAATCAAATTAATCTGAGGTTGTTTGGATAAACTTGTCTTTTGTAGAGTAGGACTATATATTTTGTTCAATACCAAAAAACTTTTAGATAAAAATTCAAACTGATATAATTTAGCTGCTACAATTAACCAAACACTAATAAATATAAATAAAAGTAACTTTTCGATGGATGTTTCAGGATATAAAAATTGACTTTTTTCTAAAATGGCAACTTGATAATTTAGGTTAAACCAAGGCAAAATCAATGTATATATTAAAGTTGCTGCCAGGGTACTAATAATAATTATCAACCAACTATATAAAGCTTTCCACCAACTTGTAATTGGCGGGAATAAGAAAAAATTATACCGATAACTTCGATGTAAAATTTTCCTAAAAATATGAAAAATCAAAATAAAGTAATGATGCAAAAAAGCAAAGACAGGAATCAAAAAAAACAGAAAAATAATACTCAAACAAATGAATAACTCTAAACTTCCCCCTAGTTTTTGCCAACAATATATTCCCAGTTTTAAATCCTTAATTATGGCAACTAAAATAGTTATAAAATAAACCATAATTAAAGCCTTTAACCAAGAACTAGGATAAGGA
>NZ_JAAHGK010000154.1:0-8534 GCF_010672505.1 Okeania sp. SIO2B9
AAAATATTCTGTCAGATATGAGAAATTTTCCATCTATAAATCTAGATTTCCCCTCCAGCAGATTAAATTTAGTCAGAGACGGAAATTTATTAGTCGAACAATTAGAAAATGACGATATTTACTGGGATGAAATTGTTTCTATAGAACCAGTAGGAGAAAAGCAAGTATACGATCTGACTGTGCCAGAAACTCATAATTTTGTAGCTAATGATATTTGCCTCCACAATACTAGCTTCGCTGTAAATATTGGTCATAGTATTGCAGCTAATCTCAAATTACCAGTAGCAATTTTTAGCCTAGAAATGTCTAAGGAACAATTAGTATTAAGACTATTAGCAAGTGAGGCAAGAATTGAAAGTAATAGATTGCGGTCTGGACGAATTAGTCAGAGTGAATGGGAACCTTTAACTTCCGCTATTGGTACTCTTGCTGAAATGCCAATTTTTATTGATGATACTCCTAATATTACTGTTAATGAAATTCGTTCAAAAGTCAGACAATTACAAAGTGAACAAGGTGAAGCATTAGGATTAATTTTATTAGATTATCTACAGTTAATGGAGGGGAGTAATACTGATAATCGAGTGTTGGAGTTGGCAAGAATTACTCGGAGTTTGAAGGGTTTGGCACGAGAAATTTCAGTACCGATTATTGCTTTGTCTCAACTTAGTAGAAGTGTAGAGTCTCGAACTAATAAAAGACCGATGATGTCTGACTTAAGAGAGTCTGGTTGTTTGACTGGAGATACTTTAATTTGTTTAGCTGATGGTAAAAAAATTCCTATTTCTCATCTGGTTGGTAAGTCTAATTTTTCTGTTTTGGCGTTGAATGAAAATACTGGAAAATTTGAGTCAGCTATTGTTAGTAGGGTTTTTTCTACTGGGGTTAAACCTATATTTTCTTTGCAAACTTCTTCGGGAAAATTGATTCGGGCAACGGCTAATCATCCTTTCTTTTCTATGGGGGGTTGGAAACAGTTAAATACTCTGAATATTGGGGATTCTCTTGCTATTTTGAACCAAAAAATGCTTAAATATTCAATATTGTATTGTGGGCAACTTTTGTATCAAATGGATTTTAGGCCAAAATATGGTGGAAATTTAGGGTCTGTAGTTAAGTGTCGGGAGTGGGAAAAACCTACTCAAATTGATGTTAAATGGGATGAAATTGTGGAAATAAGACCAGATGGTGAGGCGGAGGTTTTTGACTTAACTGTGCCTAGTCTACATAATTTTGTGGCAAATGAGATTGTTGTTCATAACTCTATTGAACAAGATGCTGATTTAGTTATTATGCTTTATCGGGATGAGTATTATTCCCCAGATACCCCGGACCAGGGTATTGCTGAGGTGATTATTACTAAGCATCGGAATGGGCCGACTGGTACGGTTAAGTTATTGTTTGACCCCCAGTTTACTAAGTTTAGAAATTTGGCAATAAGAGGGAACAGGGAACAGGGAACAGGGAACAGATAAATCAGTTATCAGTTATCAGTTATCAGTTACCAGTCTCAGGAATTTTCCCAGGAGCAATACCAGAAATATTTTCATCTTGTGAAGCTCTCAATAAATGAATGCTAGTTTTTCCCTCGTCAAATCTTTCCATCTATTTCTCCTCAGTGGAAAAGTACGAATATTTTCATTTTGTGAAGCTTATGAAAAAAAAATCGGCACGTCGAAGGATTTTCAGTTGCTTCCTCTTTTCAGTTATCAGTTATCAGCTTTCTACCTAAATTACCAATTTTTAAAGGATGAAATATTATAGAGCGATAGAACTCTGTTCCGCTTCGCGATCGCTCAATCCATTTTTTTTCATCATTAAATTTTTTCATCTAACCTCCTCAGTGGCAAATCACCAATATTGTCATTCTATGAAGCTCCAAAAAAAATCGGCGCGTCAAAGGATTTAGGGGTTGCGCTCTCACAATTTTTCTGATACTTTAATATTTAAGTGTGGTTGTTTGTCATTACGCATGACTTTTTCTTCAACACAAGCAAGATAGTATAGTTTTGAGGGCGATCACCTCTTCAGTTATCAGTTATCAGCCTTCTGCTTAAATTGCCAATCTTTTTACAGAACTGCCAAAAAAAATCCTTAACTGAATCGTATAGGGTTAAATATAGGAAAATTTTCATCGGGGTAATTTCAGCAGTTTCAAAAATCAGATTTGCAAAACTATCAGATTTTAAAATGTTCTTGAGGGGATTAGTCATCTTTTGACCTATGTTTGTTGTGTAAATCTGTAAAATCAAAAGTATAATTAGCTGAACTAAGAAATTCACGCCCACAGGAAAATCAAAACTTACAATAAAAATTGTTACAATAAAAATTGTTATAAGTGGTAAATAAAATACTAGTAAAAACTCAAGTTTTACATCTAGAAAAAGATTATACCAGTTATCACGAATTGGAGGACGGTACTTTATGAGAATAGATAGTAAGACAAATTGTAAATCTCTATCTAAAGTTTCAAATAGAGATTGCCATCTCTCGCTAGGATTAATCTCATTAATCTCATCAATTTCATCAAACAATACTATCGCGCATAAAGGAATTACTATTCTTGGATCGGGATTATATTGAGAAATTTGTTTAGGAGTGCACTTACAACAAATCAACCAAGCTACTTTTGCCATGCTTTCTCTTTCTGATGGCGGAAAATGAACTGCTATCCATTCCCAATCTCTTAAATTAAATCTATCATCAACTTCTGCCATATTTCTCACTCCTAGAAAACCTAATTATTTAGACTCCTAAATTCTGCCAAATTTAAAGCAGCTAACCTCTGAATATTTTCATTAGAATGATAAAGTAAACCATTTAAAATTTCTCTCGAATAAGGAGTACCAATTTTGACTAAATCTCTCATTGCCATTTCCGAACCTTGCTCTGCTAAACCCTTCAATAAAGAAACTGCAATATCTCCCATATTAATAAGTGCTAAACGAGCATCTGCCAAATTAATATCCTCATAATACCTAAACAAAATATCCGCCGCTTGTGGCAAATTTGTTTTAGATAATGCCTTAACAGACGCCTGACGAATTTCCAAAGATTCATAATTATTCAAAGCATTTTCTAGAAACTCAAAAACAACTTTTCCCCTACCTCTTTCACGAACATCAGAAGCAACTGCTCCAAAAGCTCTAGCTAAATTTTCATCAGAATTTGCTTCTGCCAATTTTTCCTTAAACTCTTCAATAATTTTCTCTGCCAAAGTAGGAGAAACTTCTTGAGCATCTGCTAAACATTCAAAAGCTGTCAGAGAATCTTCCTGATAAATAACCTCTATTAAATTTGTACTATTCCCGGCAAAACCACACCAAAGTTTAACTGTTTCTCGCCAACGTTCCGGGTCATTTTTAAACCTTTCTATTAACTCATTTTCTCTATCTCTCAAAGCTGTTGCCGCAAAATATTCTTGCAAAGTTAAATGAGCAAACTGATATTTATCTCCCCTTTCAATTTCCAATAATAATCCACTACGTTCGACAATTTCTTTTAATATTGGTTGAGTATCTGTTTCAGGATTGAGATTCAAATCGGGTAAAACTTTTTGAATTTGTTCTACGACAATTTCATAATCTAAACTCAAGTCATTCTTTTGTTGTTTACTAGCATTATCTTGAGCAAATAAAGCCAGATGTTGTAAAACTCTCCGTTTATGAGCACTCTCTTTATATTGATTAAAATTATTCTGCCATTGATTCAATAAAATATGAGTAGATTCTTGATAAAAATCTGACCGAGACTGAGGCAAAACAAAAGCAGGTTGAGTATAAAGATGAGCAACAATAGTCAGCATTAAAGGATTTCTAGCTAACTCCATAATTAGGGGTCTATCTCTCAAAGTTTGTATGAGTTGATCGATAGATTTATCTGGAGGCATTTCAGATTTCCATGCTTCTAAAAAGAGTCGCATTTGTCTGTCGCTAAATTCTTTAATATCTAAAGTTTTCTCGACGGACTCAGCAAAATTATTCCGATAAACTGCTGCCCGACAAGTAATAATTACTCGACATTTATCATATTTATCTAATAAGTCATTAATAGCTTGTACAACTTGAGGGCGAATCAAACTTTTGACTTCATCTAATCCATCAAATAACAGAAATAATTTTCCTTTTTCCAGATTTCGCTCGACAAAAGAATTAGCTTTAGGAAAATCATCCCTATCTAAAGCTTCTACTAATTTCTGTTTTAATAATTCTATGTTGAGGGCAGAAATTTCTATTTCATTCAAGGGATATAACTCTAATAAAATCGGCACATATTCATTAGAGGAAGTTTTTAATTTTTCCCTTGCCCAAGAAAGAACAAGATATTTTAATAAAAGTGTTTTTCCAGCTCCAGGTTGCCCCTTAATAGCCAAACGATTATATTTTTTAATCTCAGAAAAATTAATTGGTTCATTATTAGCTTTTTCCAAAAATTGCAAAGATAAATAAATTTTTTGCAGATTTAAAGGATGGTTAGGAAGAAAAGAAACTTTTAGTTCTTGATGTTTATTAATCAAACCATTTTTATAGCGTTTTAGAGAGTAATTCCAAAACCATTCAAAACCAGCAATTTGATTATATAATCAGTTGCCAACAGTATTAATGAAACGAGTTACCCAACCTTGTATAACTTCCTTCGGTTAAATTTGTGTCGAAAAAGTTGAGTGTAAGAGAAATTAGATTTAGGCATATCAAGTTCAAGTCAGAAGTTATTAAGTCAGAATTCAGAAGTTAAATTCTTACTTTGTTATTTTGATAAAACTAGAAAAAATATTTAACTGATAACTGATTAAAATACAAGATTTTATACCCAATTATTTTGACAATAGATTTAACGATTATCATTACAGAAAATTTGTAGCAAAATTCCTAATATAAAATCCAGTTGAACAGTCATCATTGCGACGATAGGAAGCAATCTCTCAAACCCCTGAGATTGCTTCCTTCCACAGAGTGTAAGTCGCAATGACTTAGGTGTAATAATTATCTGGATTTAATATAAGTATTAGTCTTCAACTATTAGCTTTTAGTTTGCCTCCTGAGTCAAAACTGTCTTATCAGTTAGATTATAATTACTAAGTATTGTCTTGAAAGAAGAAATTATTATTGATAAATTTGATATTATTTCTAGCATAAATAAGTAGCTATTCAGTTAATATAGCAATTCTAAATAAGTTCTCATATTTTATCGTAGAGGTTTAGTCTCCATGCTTGGGTTGGGAGACCAAACCCCTACAGTTTTTCTCGCAAACCATTTAGGATTAGTATATAAGTCTTTTTAAATAAACTCTGACTTAATTCGTAAAAAAAAGCTGAGAGCTAATTGCTAATAGCTGAATGCTTAATTCATAAAAAAAGCTGAGAGCTAATTGCTGATAGCTGAATGCTTTATTCATCTTCATCAAACACAGGCGGCCAAAGTTCAACAATAGATAATTCCCACTCACCAAATAATTCAGGAATAGTCAAAATATCTCCATTTTTTAACTCAGTTTCTTCACCATTAGGACGATAAACAATAACTATTTCTTTGTCAGGATCTATCAATATTCCTACTTCCGCTCCTAATTCTAAATACTTCTTTATTTTCTTTTTTAACGGTTTAATCCTATCACTTTGAGACTTAATTTATACCACTAAATCTGGCACCAACTCCCCAAAATAACGAACACTTTTTTTCAAACGTTGGGCACGAACAAAAGAAACATCAGGAACTTTTAAATTAGTGTCTGGAAGAATAAAAGCACCACTAGAATCAAACAAACGTCCGAGACGACGTGGGTAAACCCAATTGCGTAATAACCTAATTAACTGAACGCCAACTTCACTAGAAATAATATCCGACGGACTAATAACTAATATCTTTCCTTCATCTAATTCTAATTGATAATCTAAACCTGCTTGATTAAGAGTACCTTGCAATATTTCTAAATCTTTAACTGTGAGATTTGACATATAATTTTTAGGAATTAAAGAATATATAAAAGGGAACAGAGAACAAGTCTCTATCCCCTTTTAATAATTATAATTGCTGATAGCTGATAGCTGATAGCTTACTTCCTAATTAATTCGCAATTCTCAATAATTCCACATCAAAAATCAGAGTAGCATTAGGAGGTATAACCCCACCAGCACCACTAGCGCCATACCCTAATTCTGGTGGAATAGTAAACTTACGACGTTCACCAACTTTCATACTAGCTACCCCTTCATCCCAACCTTTAATAACTCGACCTACCCCAACTTGAAATTGGAAAGGTTGATTGCGATCGCGAGAACTATCAAACTTAGAACCATCCTGTAAAGTTCCAGTATAGTGAACCACAACTGTCTGACCTGCTTGAGGAGTAGCGCCATCTCCTTCTTTCAAGACCACATACTTAAGACCAGATTCAGTAGTAATAGTTTCTTGGTTATTTTCAGTCATAATATTTTCTGCAACTTGTTCTTGAACTTCAGTAGAATTTATAGTACTTGGTGTATTTTGAGAAGCAACTGCCCCTTTTTCCGAACCCGTGATTTGAGCAACAATCAAAACTAAACCACAGAATATTACTACTGCCAGACTAATAATAATTCCTCGCAAAATTAATCCTCCTAATTTAAGTTAAAAGTCAAAAACTCTCAGTTGAAGTTTAAATTATAACTACTATATTTTGCAGCTACACTAGGGTCAGTTGTAATTTTTCCAATCTTGCAACTGACTTTATAAACACTCTAAACAACCTCCCATTTTCTCTGATTTGTATTTTTGAAAAAAAATCAAACAGACAAAACAGAACGTAACTACTGAAAAATTAATAACTATAATATTTGATACTAAAATCAATCTTCCATATAATTAAGTCAAAAACCAAAAATTAATATGAAAGTTTAACTTTAACTAAGATTCCGGATATTGTTAAATAACATAGCAGTCGTCAGGGAAGTTAGGACATTCTCACGTCTCTCAAATTTAATCACAGCAAGCATCTAACTTCTGACTTCTGACTTAATCTATCGCCAATTGCGATTTTCTAAATCTCGGATCTGACGCTCCAAACGGTCCAAACGACCCCGGAGTTCGTCCAATTCAGATTGACGAGGAACACCTATATCCTGCATGACATTCCGCATTTGTCGCTGCATCTGAGTTTCCCAGTTTCCCTGCTCTGACTTAAGTTGCTGCATTATATCATCAACAAAAGTTTTAGCTTGGTCTGGGTTGATAGTACCATCTTTAACCCATTGGTTAGTGACTTCCTGTATTTTTTCGGCCACTAGGGAAGTTGTACCAATGCCGATCATTAAAAGTTGTTTAAGTAGATTTTCAGTATTATTCATATTTTTTTCCTATTTCTATATTTTAGGTATCAAGGAGCAACAAACTTAGAATTAAGCTACAAATTTAAACTGTAGATGAAAAAAGTTGTTGAATTTATATATCTAGCATAATCAAAATGTCAAATTGTCCTCGTTGTCATCAACCAATTGATAGTCAGGCGATCGTTTGTCCGCATTGTCGATTTTCTCTTAAAGCTTTTGGTCATCCAGGAATTCCTATTTATCACAGTCAAACAGAAGAATATTTGTGTAATAGCTGTATCTACCATTTTGATGATACCTGTAATTTTCCTCAACGTCCTTATGCTAAAAATTGTACTCTTTATCATAACCAATCTGAACCCCTTGTACCTCCTACTAATTTTAATCATATTAGTTGGTTTGGAACTGTCAAATTTTGGCTTCAAAGAAATACTATTTGGTGGTTATTGTTAAGTTTAGTTCTTATCAGTTTGATAATGTCTTTATAATTAATTTTATTCTGATACTATATCTGATTCAAAAACTGGTGTAGCAGTGGAAGGAAAGCTTTGAATATGTTCTAACCTTAAAATTAAAACAATGTAATTTTTTTCCTTCTTCCTTCTTCCTTCTTTCTTCTTCCTTCTTCCTTCTGCTATAAATAAAACCAGAAAATTGTACCCAGTATATATAGTCATCTTGAACAATTTTTCAGTCATTACTCAATATATAAAAAATTTTAAACCCTGATTCCTGTCCCCTAATTCTGGAGTTTATTTACATCTAAATAATTAATTTTTTTCTGATACTATAGTCATTTAAAATAAGAATGAAACACTTTTTTAGGTGAAACTCTTTCAAAGCCATAAATCCTTGTCTCAATATCAAATGAAATAACTATATATTTGGCTAAAAAACTGGTAAATAAAATCAGAAAACTTTACCCAGTATATATCGTCATCTTGAATAATTTTTCAGTCATTACTCAATATATAAAAAGTTTAAAACTCTAATTCCTGTTCCTTAGTTCTGGAGTTTAGTTACATCTAATAATTAATTTTTTTCTGATACTATATCTGGGTCAAAAACTGGTATAGCAGTCGAAATAAAGGTTAGGATATATCCAAAGCTTAAAACTCAGAAAACGTAATTTTTTTTCTTTTTCCTTCTTCCTTCTTCCTTCTTCCTTCTGCTATAAATCAAACCAGAAAATTGTACCCAGTATATATAGTCATATTGAATAATTTTTCA
>NZ_JAAHGK010001540.1:0-1570 GCF_010672505.1 Okeania sp. SIO2B9
AAGGCGGATGGAATTTCACCACCAAGGTAATAAGAGTTATTCACAAGTCGAGGTTGTCCTCATGTGGTGACTTGGAACGGCCATTTATACCCAGTTTCCTGGTTTAGTGGCCAACGAGTCACACAATTTCTATACGATAATTGATTTTATAGCGCTGCGCGCAGGCAACAGCTCCGGAAGGCAACAGCGGTGCGACCCCGCGACGACGCCAGCTCGCTTGCGGAATGCGCACTCCTGTGAGGCAATAGGGGGAATAAAAATCTGTTTGCGCAGCATCTCCGTTGGAATAATATAAGACTTTTAGCTATTGGACAATTCCTACAATTTGTAAATATGCCAGCGCACATTGCTATATTTTTATTTTTGGAGATGTCTACTTATAATTTAATTACTGCAATACAAAAATACTTATAAATTATGACTGAAATATTAGTAATAGGTTACGGTAATACTCTCCGCAGTGATGATGGTGCTGGTCAACGGGTGGCAGAGTTAGTAGCAGAGTGGGAATTTCAGAACATCCGATCGCTCCCAGTTCATCAACTTACTCCAGAATTGGCAGAACCTATATCTCAAGCAGAATTAGTTATTTTTGTTGATGTTTATCCGGCAACTTCTGAACAAGGTTTACAGATACATCAACTTTGCGTTCCCCACACTCCACACACTCTAGAAACGGGGGAACTTGAGAGTCAGGGTTTAAATATTGGGCATACAGGAGATCCGCGATCGCTACTTGCTCTTAGTCAATTTGTTTATAAAAATGTACCTCCGAGTTGGTGGATATTAATACCCGCAGTTAATTTTGAATTTGGGGAAGATTTTTCGAGGGAAACAGCTCAAGGAATTACAGATGCTTTAGCACAAATTCAACATATTTTTGTTAATTAAAGTTTAAAAGTTTTATTGACAATTTTTTTTTAATTTAGCAGTTATTTTCTCAAGTTTTTGTTATGTGCCAAAATCAAGTTTTGTAAAAAAACTTTAAGTGATAGTTCAATTAGCAAAAAATAGTTGGATAATAATAGTGAAGGAGGTGGGTGTTAAAGAATAGAAATACACTCAATAAAGTTTTATGGTTAGCAATATTAATACGGAACAAAACCTCTCGCAACTACAAAGCAAAATAACTTCAAAAGACGAAGCATGGCAAGGATTTAAACAAGGAACGTGGACAAAAGAAGTTAACGTTAGAGATTTTATTCAGAAAAATTATACTCCATATACAGGGGATGAATCTTTTCTGGAAAACATCAGTGAATCAACAGACTTTCTCTGGACTGAAGTTAAAGAATTAATGAACCAAGAACGGGAAAAAGGCATTTTAGATGCAGAAACGAAAATCCCTTCTGGTATTACTGCTTACGGGGCAGGTTACATCAATCAAAATTTAGAAAAAATTGTCGGTTTACAAACGAATAAACCCCTCAAAAGGGCAATTATGCCTTTTGGGGGCATTCGAGTGGTTGAGAAATCTTTAGAAGCTTATGGTTATCAAATAGATCCTCAAACCCATGAAGTGTTTACTCAATATCGTAAAACCCATAATGACGGGGTTTTCGATGCTTAT
>NZ_JAAHGK010001541.1:0-1567 GCF_010672505.1 Okeania sp. SIO2B9
TATACCACAAAACTGCTGTTTTGAGTTCCTGAATTTCTTGACCATAATTATCCTGAAGCCAACCGATAGACTTATCTATACTAACTCCCGAATCTACTAGATCATCAGCTAGCAACACATGACTACCTAAACGATATGTAGTCATAGTTAAATTTTTTCCTATGATCATCTTACCCTGTTCCTGGCCTTTAATACCACCATAAGAGGAAGTAGCTAGAATCGCTAAAGGTTTTTTAAAAATGCGAGACAAAATATCTCCTACTCGTAATCCTCCTCTAGCCAAACAAACAATTTGATTGAACTGCCATTGAGATTGATAAATTTTTGCTGCTAGATACTCAATTTTTTGATGATAGTCTAACCAAGAGATGTAAAGATTGCTCATTTTTGAACTTTAAAATAATAGTGATAACCTAAAAATAGGATAGTTTTAATTTTACCTAAAACTGTCACTTGTATTTCAAGCCACAATCATTATATTTTATTAAATGAAGCATCGCCCTTCCGTTGTATCTCACACTTCTTAAGAAATGCTATACCAATTTTCTACAAGCTGAAATTTTTGTGTTATTTAAAGGTAAAGGTATGTTATATCTTTCAAATAATTTAGAAAAGGGGTATTTTTAAAAAAAATAAATTTTATGATTATTAGCCAAGCTGAATAGCAAAAATATCAATCTGCTATCCTCAGCTATCCACGCCGAACCCCATAAAGTAATCGATTAATAGCTGTTGTATCTTCTTCACTCCAATTATGGTATAAAAATAAATTTCTGAGCTGTTTTCTGTGTTCTTTAGTCAAAATACCAAATCCATAGACTTGGAATACTAACTCTGCAATAATTACTTCTGGTAAAAGGGTTTGATAGTTCATAGTAGTTCATCATCATAATATACTGTTTATAGTATCCCCAATTTAACAATTAATAACTGTGATAAAAAATTTACTCTAAGTTATATTTATCTAGAAAATTCGTGACTTATGTCACCATAGTTAAAGCATAATTCTGTAATTTATGCCATTTTTCTATGAAGTTACACTCTATAAAAGAGAATAATTATTAGCAGAATAAGGTCATAGAAAAAAATATTCAACAAAATTATTCAATCCATAGTTACAAAAAAAATAGTATAAGATATTAAGGATAATCATATTAATCAATGGTTGCCAGATTTTTTTGACAAAAGATACTTATTCAGCATAATTAAGGGAATAATTATATCATATAACCAATAATTTGAATGTTATATTTAATCAATAATTGATATTAACTGTTACTATTGCCACTGTATAAATATTAAGTACTATATAGCATTCAAAAGTATTGATAAATCAAGCAAATGGCATAAAAAAAATACTTTAAGTAAGAGTTTAAAAGTATATGAAAAATCAGCAAAAAAATTATACTCCCATAGTAATAATATTAACTATAGCCTTGAATTTCATAATTTTAGGATGTCAAAAAAACAGCCCAAAAACACAGAAAATAGATAACAAAAACAATACAACATTGTTACAGCCAAATACTGTAGAAGAAGAAAGTAAATTTCAAGCAAGAAGTTTGGC
>NZ_JAAHGK010001542.1:0-1566 GCF_010672505.1 Okeania sp. SIO2B9
GCGGTCAGCAATCAGCAATCAGCTATTAATTCATTGCCTTTAAAGCAGGAATTAGTATTGAGAGGTTTAAGGACAATTCAAAGTATTGAAAAAACAACTAACCTTGACCTTAGCAGTGTATATTCATTATTTATGAAACAGCTAAAAGCTGAATGTGAGCTAAGTTCAAAGAAGGGGTCGGAAAAACTAGGTTTTATTGCTGATGATTCTGATAGATCGATAACTCTAAATTTATTATCATACTTGAGTTGATAGTTATAATCAGTAATGCCAAAAATGTAGCTAATTAATCTGAAATTCACCGAACATTTAAAGGAGGTAGAAAGAGGAAAGTCAACCTATTTTCTACTTCCTTATTTTGATTTTTATACTATTAACTAGCTATCAGCATTTTCCGTACCGGAATGCTCCGCAAACAGCATTTACGGACTGAAAGGCTTTTTAAGGATTCTAGGCATTAAGCGAAGATATCTTATACCAATTCCTAAAAGTAACGCTATACTTGGGTAAGACTTCAGTTATTAATTAATCAAAACAGGTATAATCACCTTTTTGCTAAAAATAGCCCAGTTAATGTTAATTATTCTTACTTTTTACTTCTCCCTGTACGGACGCCCTTATGCAAAGTCCCTACCCACTCCCCTATTTCCCCTCCTGGGAGGGGTTAGGGGTGGGTCCCCTACTCAACAAAATGTAGAAAAGCTTTTGAGAAATGGTATTACACCATTTTTTTTTCTGCAAAAAAATAAACCCAAGTCCATCATTTTTCATTAACTGGAGACTTAGGTTAAATATTCTTATTTGAAATACTAAAATTTTTGCTATGTATCACGCCTTCGATCCCCCTCCCGTCCCCCTTGTCAAGGGAGAAGCCAGATGTTGCTTCACTTTCTTTTGAATGGGAGTTAGGGGGAATCTCCCGTAGCATTCTTTTTCATATTTCATACAGTGGAGACAAAATACTCGAAAGCTAATTTTGCCTAAGTCTAATTTATTTGATTGAAACAGCATCTACATCAACGGTGGTATCAGTAGTAGTTGAGTCTTTATCATTAATATCAGGTGCAACTGCCACATCTTTACCCCGACGTAACTTCATATATTCAACTACCATCTGAGAAACTTCTGCCACTAAGAGAGTTACAATAGCAACATCATCAATTTGTCCGACAACTGGGATAAAATCTGGAGAGATGTCAAAAGGACTTAATACATAAGCCAATGTTCCAGCAATAATCCACCAACGATATTTAGGATTACGGATAGTATTACGATACCAAGTATATAGAGATTGAATGGAAAAACTCATTTAATTATCCTTAAACTTAAAACTTACTTACATTTTTAATAATGGCAGAATTTTAAGCAGTATGGCAGTGTCAGTATCCACCATAGTTTTTACAGAAATTTCTACACTTAAAATTAGGGAATTTTGTGATTGGAGTTTGTAGTTAACCTGTAAGCATTCAGCTATTAGCATTCAGCAATCAGCTTTTGAAGATATTCAAGCAATAACTGAGGTTAGGTTATAACCAATTTCATTAATAAATTTTAATTCTTCTTGGT
>NZ_JAAHGK010001543.1:0-1562 GCF_010672505.1 Okeania sp. SIO2B9
CAGGAGACAGGAGACAGGAGGAAAATTACATGGGGATTCTAACCCCAAGTAATTTTGAACACCGTGTAGACGGTGGGGTATTAAACCCACAAAGAAAATGATAATTTACTTGGCTATATAGAAGCTAAAAAAAATTAGTGAAAATTTAGAAAAAATCCAATCAACTGACCAGTTAAAACGTTATTTAGAATCTGAAATCGGGAAAAACTTAATTTTAACTAATTACTTAGGGTTTGCGCTCAAAAGTCTGAAAACGGTTGATTTGTGATTCAAAGAAAGCTGATTATAACTTATTATTATCATCATTTATTCAGCTATAACTTTAAATTATAAAATACACCGCAAAAACAGTTTTTTCTCCAAAAAACTACAAAAAAAGAGAAAATGCCTCTTCCGGCGAGGGTAGAAAGGTTGATTACTAAAAAGGTCATTGCGATCGCAGTCATAGAAGTTTCAGGAAGTTTGGCCATCACTTTCGCCAGACTAAATCCTCTTTTTGCTTGCCCGAATTTACCCTCAATATGGTTCCGCAATCTTTCATCCAAGTGAGCTTGTTTCTTCTGTTCTTTATCAATATTTTTTGACCAATAAAGTATTGTAAATATGGATTTTCCTTGATTTGTTCTACTGTTTCCCTGTGGCTTATACCCAATTTTTCTTTAATAATTAACGCCCCTAAGGCGATTCTAAAAGATCAGGCAGGTGCTCCTCTTTCCTCAGATAATAAGCTAGCATATACATCTTCATATTTTGGCCAAGGAATTAGACTAACCATCACTACCCAAGGATTTTCTGGAGATAGTTGGCCATTGAACGGCAGTTCCAAATTTTCTGGTGCAGTGTCACCTTGGCCTACTTGTCTGTACATGGTGTGTGCAGTTATAGATACCTGGAATAAGAGTATATTTTAGCTCAAAATTGGGTACAATTTCTAATTCAAAATACCTTTAATCGCTGAGTGTGTAAGTTTTTTAAATTTATTCAGCAAGCCCTAAGTATGACCTGACAAATGAAAAAATATGGATTAACAAAAATTGTTATTTCACAGGGGTCAGTCAAAAAATATGGGAATTTAAAATCGGTAGCTACCAAGTTTTAGATAAATGGCTTAAAGATAGAAAAAAAGCTAACCGGGAATTATCGGATGAAAAGATTAATCAGTATCAAAAAATTATTTTTGCCCTGAGAGAAACCAGAAAATTAATGACAAAAATAGATCAAATTATTCCGAACTTTCACCTCAGATAGTCAGACAGTCCAATTGAGGATAAAAAATTCATTTATCTATATATAGTTTTCATTCCATCTACCTAGATATAAGGTAGAAAAATTTGCCCAAATTCTCTCTTCTTCCCCAAAATTATGATTTGTCTATCCCACAACCGATGAGGTGGTAGAAAAATTTATCAAAATTCTCTCAATTTTCCCTAGTAACTATTTATTTATCCCATAACCAATGAGTCGGCAAAAATTATTTTTTCACCAGACAAACCAGAAAAATAATCACAGAAATAGATCAAATTATTCTGGAGGTTTGCTCTTTTTATGACTCAATTTATTAA
>NZ_JAAHGK010001544.1:0-1555 GCF_010672505.1 Okeania sp. SIO2B9
GTTTAAAGCCTCCCCTTGATCGGGGATAATAAATAAAAATTTTCCTGTTCGTCAATCCTCTTCTTTTCAAGGAGAGGTAATTCTAAATTCGCGCATTCTTAATTCTTAATTCTTGAATGCCAAAGTCTCAGGAGCAAATCTGAGAAGTAATTATTTATTACTAATTGCTGATAGCTGACTGCTGATAGCTGAATGCTTACAGTTGAGAGACTTATTTGGAAGACAAAAGGGGAAAGCAAACAACGGAGAAAATTTAATGGTTTATTCCCCAACTTGAAATTGTTACAGTAGTCGTAACTCCAACAACTCCAAAACAAAAAAATATGAATTTTGGTCAATGGTTAGGCTTTTTTAGTTTACTTATTTCCTTATATATCCTTTGGGAAATTAGACAACTTGTACTATTAGTATTTGCTGCAATAGTTTTAGCAACTGCCTTGAATAGATTAGTACAGAAATTTTATAGATGGGGAATTAAAAGAAACTTAGCTGTAATTGCTACTTTAAGTTTAGCCACATTAATTATGCTTCTATTTTTGTTGCTAGTTGTACCGCCTTTTATTACCCAGTTTGAAAAATTAGTTGCCTTGATACCTGATGTATTTACAGAAGTTCGCTCTCAACTTGTACAGTTATATCGACAAAGACCCGATTTATTTCCAGCACCACCCACTGCTACTGATATGCTAGTACAAACACAAACATTCGGTACTCAGTTATTTAGCAACTTTTTTAAGATTTTTTCTAATACTTTTATAGTATTCTTGCAGGTACTTTTCGTATTTGTATTAACAATAATGTTTTTAGTTAATACTCAAGCTTATCGAAGAGTAGGATTACTTTTATTTCCTTCTTTTTATCGGCGACGTGCAGATGAAATTCTATCAAAGTGCGAGGTAGCTTTAGGCAATTGGTTTGGTGGAATAGTAATTAACTCTCTTTTTGTGGCGACCTGCAGTGGTATTGGTTTATTAATATTACAAATTGATTTAGTTCTGACTCATGCTTTACTGGCAGGTTTACTCAATTTTATTCCTAATATTGGTCCGACTATGAGTGTAGTTTTTCCCATAATGATTGCTCTTTTAGATGCTCCTTGGAAAATAGCTGCGGTAGGAATTTTATATATTATTATTCAGAATCTTGAAAGTTACTGGTTAAGTCCAACTGTTATGGCAAAACAAGTCTCTCTTTTACCTGCTGTTACTCTAGCATCTCAAATTTTCTTCACTACATTTTTTGGAATTTTAGGTCTAATTTTAGCTTTACCTTTAACAGTAGTAGCTAAAACTTGGATAGAGGAAACATTATTTAAAGATATTTTAGACCCTTGGCAAAATTCTTTATCCACTGAGACAATTTCCAAAGTTGAGAATTAATATTTTTCTACTACATTTATTGCTCTTAAATAATTCAAGATATTGACTTTTTTAATCTTGCTCATCCTCAGCATTTAGCTATTAGCAGTTAGCTCTGATATTTTTAATGAATCAAGCAAGCATTCGCTTAAGCTCTACTACATTTTTAACCAGAGAATTGAAGCACAAGAACGACG
>NZ_JAAHGK010001545.1:0-1551 GCF_010672505.1 Okeania sp. SIO2B9
TATAGTGACGGTGGTGCAGACCTTCTCTTTTATATGGTTCATTCCAGACTGCATTGTGGTGACAAATTAAATTGATTCGAGGTTTATCTGTATAGTTACCTTCTGAAGCATGGATAGTATTAGAATTAAACCAGAGAGCATCTCCCGCTTCCATTTCACAATGTACTACTTCTAACCGTTCTAAAATTTTTTCCATTCTTTCGAGGTTACATAGGCGAGCGTCTCCAACGTAACTTGTATCTATTCGACCCATTAAGTGAGATTTTTTGATTACTTGAACACAACCATTTTCTCTCGTATTCGCAGTAACCGCAATAAAACAAGCTGATAAATCAGGAAATAAACATCCTTCTGTATATACTCCGCCATAAATTTGATGCCATCCGAAATGGCCTTTACTTTTGGGAAGTTTTTGTACCAGTTTTGAATGCCAATGATAGCATTCTCCTCCTAATAGGGTCTCTGAACCATCAACCACTCTTGCTAAACGAGGAATCACTCCTAGCAAGGAATCTCCTAACTCGGTCCAGTGAGCTATCCTACTAATATTGCCTTGAGCATCGGCAAATTCTGTTTCTTGTCCGCGTATTCCTGGATCGTTTTCACAGGCAATTCTTATAGGTTCAATTTCTTCTACTTCAAAGAAACCTGGAATAATCACAAATCCATCTTCGTTATATTTGGCTATCTGCTCTGGTGTTAAGGGGCGGGTTGTTTTAACTTCCTGTGGTATTAATGTCATCTGTAGATAACTCCTTTCTTAATTGATATTTACTCAATGGGTTAGATATGTTTTTTTCCATCTCCACTATCTGTAGGGAATTTTTGATTCAGAAAGAAATCCTTTACTTGTCCAGAAGAACGAATTAACTGTATTGTTCCATCACTATAAGCAACTTCTGCCGGATAATTATGTAGAGCAAAATTGGTCAAACTATGATTAAATCCATAAGCTCCACAATTATAGATTACCAAGCGATCGCCTATTTCTATATCTTCTGGCAGCATCACATCCTCCACCATAATATCTAAAGGTGTTGGCAGTTTTCCTCCCAGAGTAGCTTTCTGAGTATAGTTGCCATTTCTTCCTAGCACTTCCATATATTTGCTTGCTGGTTTCATAGACAGTCTTAAGAGTTGATGGACACCCCCATCCAAAATGATAAATTTTTGCCCTAGAGACTCTTTAATATCAACCACCTCTGTTATATAACACCCGGCCTCTCCTACCATATAACGCCCAATTTCTACAATACAATGATACCGATAAGGATTATTCTCAAAAATTACCTGCAACTGCTGGCCAAAAGACTCCATATCAAATTCAGGATCGATACTATTATAAGGTATACCAATTCCACCACCAAAATCTAACAGAGAAATACGATAACCTTGGTCATTAATTCTGTTAGCTATACTAATAGTATTTGTCCAAGAACTTAGTAATTGGTTATAGTCTAGGACATTACTTTCAGTAAAGATATGAATACCTTTTAAGTTAAGATTTTCCAAAGAGTCTATCACTGCAATTTCTTTTATAGCTCGATCTTC
>NZ_JAAHGK010001546.1:0-1551 GCF_010672505.1 Okeania sp. SIO2B9
AATGATTTTATATTTTTGATGAACAGGATTTTGGATTTGATAATTGCTAGAATGACTAATTAATAGTTTTTTTTAGTTAAAGTCTAAACTAATTTTTGGTAATATCATTCCATAATGTGCAACCCCCTATTTATGAATATAGGAATCTGGGTCTTAGGAGACCAAATCAATATTAATCAAGCAGCTCTTCAAAGTTGCACTGAAAAAGATAACATTTTTGTGATTATGATTGAATCCTTAGAACATATCCAAGTTCGACCATACCATCAGCAAAAATTGGTCTTAATTTGGTCAGCTATGCGTCATTTTGCCGTTGAGTTGCGTCAAGCAGGTTGGCAAGTTACACACACAGTATCCACAGATTTTGAAACACCACTTAAACACTGGATCGAAACTAATCAAATTACTGAACTACGGGTAATGAAACCCAATGATAAACCTTTTCTTGAAGTCATTAAAAATCTCCAAATCCCCTGCGATCTTACAATAATTCCTAATAACTTGTTTATTTGGCATGAAACAGAATTTAAGGAATGGGTTAGAAAGAGAAAACGCTTATTAATGGAATATTTTTATCGAGAAGGACGTAAACGTTTAAAAATTTTAATGAATCAAAATAAACCTGTAGGAGAAAAATGGAATTTTGACAAAGAAAACCGCAAATATCCCAAAGGCAAATTAAATACACCACAAACTTTATGGTTTCAACCAGATGAAATTACTAGAGAAGTTATTAATCAAGTTAAAGACTTGAATTTTACTAAATATGGAGAAATAGAGCCTTTTCGTTGGGCGGTAACTCGTCAACAAGCACTGCAAGTACTAGACAATTTTATTCAAAATAGTTTGCCTAATTTTGGTGATTATCAAGATGCTATGGTAACAGGGGAAGAAACCTTATGGCATTCTCTACTTTCTCCCTATATTAATCTTGGTTTGCTACATCCTTTAGAAGTAATTAAAAAAGTAGAGTTAGCTGATCAAAATCAACAATTAAAACTAAATAGTGTGGAAGGTTTTATTCGGCAAATTTTAGGTTGGCGAGAATATATGCGGGGTGTTTATCTTCTCATGGATCATGAATATTCCCAGTCTAATTGGTTTAACCATAATCAACCACTTCCAGAGTTTTTCTGGGATGCCAATAAAACAGATATGAATTGTTTACATCAAGTTCTAATTCAAGTACAAAATACAGGTTATGCTCATCATATTCAACGTTTAATGGTATTAAGTAATTTTGCTTTAATTTCTGGTATTTCTCCTCAAGAAGTAGAAAATTGGTTTCATGCAGCATTTATTGATGCTTATGATTGGGTCATGCAAACTAATGTTCTGGGAATGGGATTATTTGCTGATGGAGGTATTCTGGCATCAAAACCTTATGCTGCTTCTGCAAATTACATCAACAAAATGAGCGATTAATGAACTACCCCGCCGTGTAGACGGACGGGGTTTCTAAGTCCCCGTCAACAAAGTCCGCACTTTGAGATTTTGAGCGCTTCATTTGCCCCAGTTGCCTCATCGAGCCTGTATGTTTACGGGTCGAAT
>NZ_JAAHGK010001547.1:0-1546 GCF_010672505.1 Okeania sp. SIO2B9
CTGCTGCTTTAGCCACAGCAGCTTTTTCTTTTTCTTGGTAAACTCCATCAGCTCGACTCATCTTAATCGCTTGGTATAACATGGAACGGCGAAAATTCAGAGGAAAATCGTACTTGATACCACTCAAAGTAAGAACAAAACCAATAATAATAATATATTTTCTCGCTCAATTAGATAAATAAGTTTTGAGAAAAACAGAGCAATTCTAATACCAAAATTATCTATATGTTTTTGAGGCAACATTGATCGCGCCTGGTATAGCGCTGTGCGCAGGCAACAGGCAACAGGCAACAGGGGAAATAAAAAACCTATAATATAGGATTTTAGCTATTGGACATCTATTATAATTTGTAAATATGCCAGCGCACATTGCTATATGATCAATGAATAGTAATATTATATCCCTTTAATAGCGTTCAGGAAAAACTTCCTTCTTCTTCCCTACTGACTCCTTATTTATAAGTATTCAACCGGACATGATATAACATTGCAGCCGATCTAAACTTTCTATTTAGCAACCCGGTCTCTAGGAGAAACCGGGTGTTTTAGACATTGATTATTTAGGGTAAATATTTAGAGAAAAACTGTTCATCAAAAAAGACAGCCGATTTTAATTTTTCGGAGTCACAATATATTCTGATGAAACCTGTTCTACCCTTCCTAATCTTACTAAAGCCTGATAAAACATCGCTGTAACTTCAGCACGAGTAGCAGGTTTATTTGGATTCAAAATTTTTACATCTGGATGATTTACTACCAATCCAGTTGCAGTAGCTGCTGCTACTTTTTCCTTAGCCCAATCAGGTATTTTTTCTTTGTCTTGATAAATACTTAAAACCTGATCAGGATTTGATGGAATTTCCAGATTTAAGCCACTAGCTAAAGCAACTAATACCTGTAATCTTGGTACTTCTTGTTCTGGACGAAAAATATTTCCTGGATACCCACTCAAAAAACCAGATTTAGTAGCTGTTTGAATTTCTTTTTGAGTCGGTGAGTCTGCTGGTACATCCTTATAGTTAACAGCACTTTCTGTTAATTTTTCCTCAAATACTTTAGGAATTTGAGTAGCAAATTCGGCTCGCGTTACAGGTTGATCTGCCTCGAATTTATCGTTATCAACCTTAGCAATAATATCACGTTCTTTCAAAGGTTGAATGAAATTACTGGCCCAAAAATTATCTGGAACATCAGAAAATTTAATTTTGCCAATAGGAGATATTTCAGGAGATGGCGCTGCTGTAACGACTAACGGAATTTCAGAAGTTTCTGCTTTTGGAGAAGGAGAATCTGCTGTTTCACTCGCCCCTGGTGACTCAGAAGTTTCTGCTTCTGGAGAAGGAGAATCTGCCGTGGATGAGTCAGAAGTTTCTGCTTTTGGAGAAGGAGAATCTGCTGTTTCACTCACCCCTGGTGACTCAGAAGTTTCTGCTTCTGGAGAAGGAGAATCTGCCGTGGATGAGTCAGAAGTTTCTGCTTTTGGAGAAGGAGAATCTGCTGTTTCACTCGCCCAGGTTCATCTAATAATAAAATTGGATAATCAACT
>NZ_JAAHGK010001548.1:0-1545 GCF_010672505.1 Okeania sp. SIO2B9
TGTTTAGTCTTCTAATTTATTAATTTCTATTGAGTAAGATTACTTTTAAGTTAATTTTCGGGGTATGGGGACAACGGATGTTGGCTGCAGCATATTTAGCAGGCCAAGTATTTTTTCATGTCCTAAAGGGCAAAATTCATCGTCGTAACACTGTTGAGCAAATGGCTATAGTCGGTCCAGAATCCTTACTAATTGTCTTACTGACAGCTAGTTTTGTCGGTATGGTATTTACCATTCAGGTTGCCAGGGAACTTGTTTCCTTCGGTACAGCTAATATGGTTGGGGGTATGTTGGCTATAACTTTAACTAGAGAACTAGGCCCTGTATTGACAGCAGTTGTTGTTGCAGGAAGAGTAGGTTCAGCATTTGCAGCGGAAATAGGCACGATGAAGGTGACAGAACAAATTGATGCTCTGTATATGCTGAAAACCGATCCGGTAGATTATTTAGTTATTCCTAGAGTTATTGCTTGTGCTGTAATGATGCCAATCTTAACTTTGTTATGTTTGATAGCTGCCATATTGGGTGGACTTATAGTGGCAGTTAATATGTACGATATTCCCCAGAGTATATATATTAGTTCTGTCCATACTTTTCTAACTCTTTGGGATTTATGCAGTGGATTGCTTAAATCAATGGTATTTGGTGTTTTAGTTGCTGTAATTGGTACAAGTTGGGGTTTAACTACCACTGGTGGAGCTAAAGGAGTAGGCCAATCTACAACCACAGCAGTTGTGACAGCCTTAATATCTATTTTTATCTTTAATTTCTTTCTATCTTGGGCAATGTTTCAAGGTATTGGTGGGGCAATGAAACAAAGTTTTTAATATTAGGGAGTAGGGAGTAGAGAGGTAGGAGACAGGAGACAGGAGACAGGAGACAGGATAAATTGGAGTTTAGAGGAGGTAGGAGCTAAGTTTTGTAAGAATGATTTTTCTGCCCAAGTCTTGCCAAAATACGCTCCTTTTTGAGCATAATAGAGCTGAAAACCAGGCACTTTTTTTCGAGGCCAAAAATGCTAAAACCTTTATATGTCAATGCTTTTAGATTTAATCAGCAAGCCTTATCTAATCGACCAAAAGAAAATAAAGTTCAATATTTCAAGCCTCTGACTTTAACTAGAGGTACTGATAACTGATAACTAATAACTAATAACTGATAACTAAAATGACTACTATTTCTACATCCGAAACACAACAAACTACCGAACTTGCCCCTAGTTATAAAATACCTCTTGTGCTAATAATTAGTGCATTGCCTTTGGCCTTTTGGCAACTGTGGGTAAGTCTAGCGATCGCTCTATTTGGTATATTTCTATTATTTCAAACAGCCACTATCCGTCTCAAATTTACTGATACATCTCTAGAAGTATATCGTTCAGAAAAACTAATACGAAGCTTTCCTTATCAAGATTGGCTAAACTGGGAAATATTCTGGTCTCCTGTCCCAATTTTATTCTATTTTAGGGAAGTTAAAAGCATTCACTTTCTACCAATTATTTTTGACCCTAAAACACTAAAAAATTGCCTAGAAAAACACTTACCA
>NZ_JAAHGK010001549.1:0-1545 GCF_010672505.1 Okeania sp. SIO2B9
TGTAGTAGCACCTCATGGTGCTACTACAACTTTAACACTAGCCAACAGTGCTGCCTGCTCTGCAACAGACATTGATTCTAAAGTAATACTTTCAAAACCAAATTTATCTAAAAAACTGATTACTTCTTCCTCATTAACTACTCGTCGTCGTGATGATTCTTTCCGACTAATATATATCCTTTCTGTTTGATAATATCTTGTTTTTTTAGCTTCCTCTGACAAAAATGAATTTCTTAAAAAATCACATCCCCACTTAGGGATTCTCAGATATTTTCCATCGGAATAAGAGAAAGAAGGAACTAATAATCTTTCAGCTTGTATATAGGGATAAATTTCGCTTTCTATAATTTTGTCTTGGGATATACCCAAAGATTCTATAGTTTCTCTTTGAAATTTTTTCTGGCATTGATTAACTACGAATTTATCTATTTTCAAGCTACTAAGAAGTAGTAAATGAATTCGAGTTACTATATCAAACATCCAATGAAAATAATTATTTTTACCCCATTTTATTGATAATAAAGCAACTGTTCCTTCTATATTATAGATAGATGGTAGTTCTGATGAATAGATAATTAATTCAGCATTTCTTGTAGAAACTTCTGATACTAGCTTATTTTCAGAGGTTATTACTGCGGTAACTCCCGTGTTAATATAACCTTTTCCTCCAGGTACTACTGTGACAAATGCTGATTGTGAATATACTTTTCTACTTCTAAAAATGTGATGAGTTTGTTTTTCAATTGTTTGAGAAGCTAGCATATTTACTTCAGTAGCTGAAAATATTTCTATCTTACTTATCTTCTGCTCATATTTAGCTTCTAAATCAAGTGCTTTATGAGTGCATTCTTTTGTTAATTCATGCTTACCTAAGCTTTGCCATATTTTAGCTAAATTTCGATAAAATCCGGCAAAATGTGGTTGAAGACTAATAGCTTTATCATAATATTTTATCGCTTTTTCCCATTGCTGTTGCCTAGCAAAGATACTACCCATATTTGCATGAGCTTCTGCTAAATTTGGATTATATTTAATCGCTTTTCTGTAAAAATTTTTAGCTAATTCCAACTTCCCCATTCTTTGCAATATATTGCCCTGAGTTTTATAAACTTCCCCACAATTTGGCAAAATTTCTAAAGCTTGGGAACAAGTATCATAAGCTAGATCTAACTTTCCTTGAGATAAATATATTTCAGCTTTTTGCTTTAAATTAAATACGGATATTTTTTGATTATTTACATTCGACATATCTTCAGTAACTCCTAAAAACAAATAGTTAATGACTAACGACAAACCAGCAATTATCTTTTGATTTTGGGTTTAATACCCCGCCTTCTATCAGATATTTACAATTACTTGAGGTGTGAGTTCCCATCCACTTTTGACTTTTTCCGAGCTTCAGTCCTTACTTGTTCAACATTTACATCCGACATATTTTCAGTAACTCCTAAAAACAAATAGTTAATGACTAACGACAAACCAACAATTATCTTTTTGTTTTGAGTTGAATATCTCGCCTCCTATAGAATATTTACAATTACTTGG
>NZ_JAAHGK010000155.1:0-8513 GCF_010672505.1 Okeania sp. SIO2B9
TCTTTCAATCACTCAAATAATTTGAAGAAGAAGTCAGGAGTCAGGAGTTAGGAATTAGAAACTAGGAGAAATAGTTCTTCTGTATTTATTGAGCTGAAGCTTGGTTTTTAGTCAAATAAACATGATGTGCAAAGTCTTTCAATCACTCAAATAATTTGAAGAAGGAGTCAGGAGTCAGGAAGGTTTAATAGCAAGAAAAAAAACTTAAATTTCCTATATATATTCATGCTTGGGTTTACACAAACGCGCCCCAAGGGAAATGATATTATACCATTTTGAAAAAAGAATATAGCGTTTATCAAATTAGTGATATAAAGTTTTTTTCTTTTTTTCTATCCCATGTTTCTCGAATTACTACTCCCTACCCCCTACTCCTTAATCCCTAAAACAAACGAATTTTGTACCTCACCAATATGAGAATTGCTATACTACTAATAATAAGGGCGATAAAAAGACTTTACAGAAGATGTTCCTGTGACAAAAAAAGAGAATTTCCCGCCTCACTAAAAACTGGTGTTTAAGCCATTTATTCTAACTCCTGACTCCTGACTTCTGACTTCTAAAAATGTCCCTTGAGCAAAAAAAGAGAATTTCCCACCTCACTAAAAACTGGTGTTTAAGCCATTTATTCTAACTCCTGACTCCTGACTCGGTCCTCCTGAATCCTTCTTCAAAATTACTTTTTTCCTAATAACCAATAGGAGACCATTTTACCGATAAATTGTGGGTATGCGCCTCCCCTTTTAAGGGGAAAAAATAAAAAAAATTTTCCTTTTAGTAAATCCTCTCCTTGAAAAGAAGAGGTAATTATTAATTATTAATTATTAATTATTAATTATTAATTATTAATTATTAATTAAAGTACAGTTATTTACTTTTGTTGTACTACTTAAGAGAGATCATAATCTAGATAGACTAAAAAATCAACTATTTGAGTTTACTAATTTATCTGGTAGTCCTGCATAGTAATGGTAAAGATATATATTTTTTAATTTCTCCTACACTCCCCACATTCCCCTCCTGGGAGGGGTTAGGCGTGGGTTCCCACACTCCCAAAACTCTCTCTAGCATTACTATACACCACCACCATTCATCTATGGAGTTTCCTTATTTTTCAAAGCCTTACCAATATACATAATTGACATATCATCATTAATATTAATTTGAAAAGAGCCAGTTTTTCGATATAACTGATAGTTAATAAAATTTGTTTTCCAGACTTGAATTAACTTCCGAATAAATATTTGTAACGACTTATCAAACTTGAGATTTTTTCTTAAAGTATTCAACTCTCCCAAGACAAAACCTATTTCTCCAAACAAATCAAAACCTTTCATTTCAACTTCAACAAAATCCAAAGATAACATCAACTCTTTCAACTCTTCTGGCAGAATAAATTTATCCCAATTATGAACCCCCTGGGGAATTAATCGTAATAAATTTTCCATCAACCAAATCATCATAAATCGAGATTGAAAATTACGATTTATCGTGTCATATAAAAAAATACCACCAGGTTTCAACACTCTATATATTTCTGAAACAACTTGACGATAATCAGAAACGTGTTCCAAAACATCCACACAAATAACAACATCAAAAGTATTATTTTCATAAGGCAAACTTTCAGCAATCCCAATTTTATAGTTAATATCCAGACTATTTTCACCGCTATGTTTTTGAGCAACTTCTATACATTTTGCCGACGAGTCAATACCATAAATTATTGCACCTCTCTTGGCCATAAATTCACAAGAAAAACCACCCCCACAACCCACATCCAAAACCTTTAATCCTTGCCAATGAGGAACATATCTATCGAAAAATTTAAACCTTGGTTGATTAAGATAATAAAGTGCATAAATTTTGGCATTTTTATCCCACCATTGATTAGCACTTAAGTCATAAAACTCTAGGTCATTTTTTTTCATTGTTATTAGGCATATTCAGAAAATAGGGATTAGGGAGTAGGGGAAAATTTTTGATTTATATAGTGCGATAATTAATTTAATTTTTTATTATCACCAGATGTCTCTTATATTTATTCATTAATTTTCAGAAAGAATTAATAAAAATTAGGAAAGCGATCGCTACACCTCTTCAGATCAATAATATATCTAACTTAACCTCGCCGTACATTCTAGAATTAACCTTTGATTTTCAATAGCATAAGGCTGAACTTCTAAAGCCTTTTTAAAAGCTAAAATAGCTTCTCGATATTTTCCCAATGCAGCATAACATAATCCTAAACCATGCAAAGCACCAAAATGAAAAGGAATAATTTTCACTACCATCTCACAATCTTTTATCGCCTTTCTATACTCTCCTAAAGTGTAATAAAGAACCGCTCTTCGATTCCAAGCTTCTGCAAAATCAGGTAAATCTTCAACTAATTTATTCAAAACTGCTTCTGCCTTAGCAACTTCTCCAACTTGCAGCAAATTTTCTGAGCTTCTAATTGCTTCTAAACCAGCAACACCTTTTTGTTCAAACCAAATCCGCCATAACTCACCCGTAGCTTTATTTCTAATTAATTCATCAGGATTTTTCAAGTCTTCTAGTAATTCTCTAATTGATGATTTATCCATAATATTAATAATCTTAATAATTGCTAATTGGCAAGGTTATCAAACAGTTTAATTCCTTGATGGAATAGCTATGAATGTAGAACTCGTATATGGAATTACTAATACCGTTTCACTAAAGTCAAAAGTCAAAAGCGAGTGCTAATTGGCGAGATTTCCTCAGAATTTAAGACGCACTCAAGACAGTCATAAGTCAAAAGTAAGATTTTAAGTACTTAAAATCTCTACTCTACAGTAATTTTAGTTTATTATTTGACTTAATTAGTTACCAACTATTTGTGACATTTTTTAAGTGAAATGGTATAACTACTAAATCTTATCATAATTTATCAAAATAATTGGGTTGCGTAACCCCGCCTTTTAAGGCGAAATATTTTTGGAGGCTTGCTCAAATCCCCGTTACAAAAACAACTTCTGACTTCTGACTTCTGACTTCTGACTTCTTTAAATACTTGCTATAATCTGACTTTTGATTGTACTGTTAGTTTACTTGACGTAGGTATTTCAGCTATATACTTACCACTTGTTCTATCCTAGAGAATTAAACTCCTTCTGACTTCTGACTTCTGACTTTTTACTTCTTACCGAGAAATTGTGGGTATGTGCCTCCCCTTTTAAGGGGAAAAAAGAAAAAAAAATTTTACTTTTAGTCAATCCTATCCGTTTTCAAGGAGAGGTAATAATTAATAATTAATTATTAATTGTTGAATTCTTCCTTCTTACTTAATTTATGCCCAATATTTCTATCATTATTCCTACCTTTAATGAAGCAGCTTATTTATCGCGTACCCTCAATAATCTTTCTGTACTTACTCCTCCAGCAAAAGAAATATTAGTAGTAGATAGTTACAGCGAAGACGATACAGTTTCTATTGCTCTCTCCTTTGGAGTTTCTGTCATTTATTCTCCTCAACGCGGACGTTCTATTCAAATGAATTTAGGTGCCCAAAAAGCAACAGGAGAAATTCTCTGTTTTCTTCACGCTGATACTATAGTGCCTAATGACTTGATTTCTATAATTTCCCAAACTTTGGCAAATCCAAATATTGTTTGTGGTGGATTTATTTCTATTATGTGTAATGCCAAAACTACTCGCTGGAGTATTGCCTTACATAACTATCTCAAAACTTTTTATGCTCCCCTAATTTTTCGCCCTCATCTATTTTTTAAAGGTTTGCGGATTTTGTTTGGAGACCAAGTAATTTTCTGTCGTCGTACAGATTTCTGGAAAGTTGATGGTTTTAATATTAATCTACCAATTATGGAAGATGCTGACTTATGTCTCAAGTTAGTTAAACATGGACGAATTTCTTTAGTAAATCGCTTTGTATATACTAGCGATCGCCGTGTAGCTAAGTGGGGAATTTTCAAAGCAAATTTTATCTATTTATTTATTGGTTTTTTATGGGGTTTTGGTGTCTCACCAACTTTTCTGAAACGTTTCTATCAAGATATTCGTTAAGAGACTGTTTATCAAAAAATACCGACCACATTACTGCGATCGGCTTCTTTGACTCTTTATTCTTCTTTGGTATTTGCTTTTAATTCCGCCTTCATCAACTCCAAAGCTTCAATCTCTTTAGCACATTTGACTATTTGTTCGTTGTACCAAGTAAAACAATTTTCAGCTTCTCTTTTCCTATCTTCCCAGGAGTTGATTAGGCGATCGAGAATTTTCCCAATTGTTCCACAGAAGAAAAGTTTAATTGAATCTCCCCTCTTCCAATTTTCTCCAGTAGAGCTGACCGACTCAAGCCCAGTTTTTTCGCTTGTTCCATCAACCCCTGTGCTGCTTCCGGTGTCACGCTGACTGAAAGTCCCATCTTGTACTGTCCGTGTTCCTTATGTTTGCTTTTCGGCATTCTCGTTTTCCATGATTTTCTTTTCTATATAGGATAGGACGATCTATATAAAATATTCTATATTTAATCTTGACAAACTTATAATTTTCTATATAGAATACTCTGGCAAACAAAAAACTGGCTTATGTATAATTTTTGACATAAAAAAAATACCGACCACATTACTGCGATCGGCTTCTTTGACTCTTTATTCTTCTTCGTTTGGGTCTTCCTCTTTGGCAGATTCGAGGAGATGAACCAACTCAACTTCTAAAGAGCGCATCTCCTCAAATACTTTAGATTTATGGGTATGATTTTCGATTAGCCGCTGTTCTAATCTTTTGCCATGTTCCTCTACATATTCTAGGTGTATAGACTGAAGAGTCCTTAAGCGGTCAAGAATTCCCCCAACAGTTGTTTTTGAGACCGTAATTCGGCCTCCTTTGTCCATAGCTCTATTAACTCGCTTTGACTGATTCCTAAAGCTGCTGATATTTGCTTCAAACGCTTCTTGGTTGTAGGGGTTACGGTTAAATGAATGCTGGCCTTCTTTTCCTGATGGATTGATTTTCTCGGCATTATATTTACTGCTTTTTTTCATTTTACATTCGTGAATAAATTTTACTCAAAACTCTTGACGTTTTTATTGTACGAACGTATTATATAAATAATCAATTAACAGACGTTATATTTTCAGGAGGTGAAGTCTAACAAAGCAGTCCAAACAGTTAAAACCTAATGCTTAACTGACATAGCCTTTAAATTTCTCAGTGACTATCTAATGGATATCTTTTGGGGTGAGGCAATAATGCTGCTAACTTCACCCCTTTCTAAGTAACCTAACTTTTTCTTACTTTTTTATGATTGGAAATTTATATGACCACAAATTCGAGACTCCTTTCAATAACCCAGAACTTCCCAACTGGGCAGATGGATATCTAGATAAATTTTGCGATTTGTTTTGGGACAATACCTGGAAAGAAGGCGATGAAGCGATCGCTTCTCTGGAAATAGATATGCTGGCCGACAGATATGCCTATATCAAAGAGGGCATGGCTTTGAGGGCTTTTCAAATTTATAAATTGTATAAAAATTTGGGGTATAAAACCTTCAAAGAGTATTGCCTTAAAGGCTTGAAAAAATCGGTCTATTACGTCAAACGAGTCATTAAAGCTGCTCAAATATCTTGGTCATTGATGCTGGAAGGATTTACCGAATTGCCAGACAACGTATCTCAAGCCCAAAAATTAGCCAGTTCTGCCAGTCAAGTTAGTGAGGAAGTTGATGAGACAGTGAGCTGTTGGCAAGAGGTTCTGGGTAAGGCAAAGCAAGAATCCAAACCCATTACAGCAAATTACATAGAAACTACTATTACTGGGGAAACTATACCGCCCCTCGCTACAGCAAAACTACCCAGAGACGTTTGGGATAAGTTAAAAGCTCAGGCCAAACAACAGGGAGTCAAGCCTGAAAAATTATTAGAAGATATTGTGGGGAATTATTTGGACCCAAAACAAGACTCTGACCCAGAGACTGAAGTAGAATCCGAGCCAGATTCTATAGACAAATCAAAAATCTCTATCTCTAAAACACCTAAGATTAAAGCCTGGGAAAAAGATTTACAGGATTTAGTCCAGGAAAAATATACTAACGAGGTTAACTACGACACAACCACAAACAGTTCCGCAATACCGGAAATTTTTCAATCAGATAGGGATATCTCCTCTGCCAGTAGAGGCCAAGTATGGCGACCTCCGACTTAAGGCCACTGGGAAAAAAACTTACTCCGATCATACTTATAAGAAATTGCCAATAATTCAGGCGTTCGCGGAGCGTGGCGTCAGCCATATTGCTCAATCGGAAAAGTCTCAACCAAAATCAAAACCACAGGCGATAGTTAATGTTGCTTCGGCCTTGGCCAAGTTAGAAAAAAGTTCCAGCACTTAAGACTTAATTTAGCGATCAGGTTATTTTTCCGGAGCGATCACCACATAATTAAAATTTAAGGATTAGTTAAACACAGAAAAAGCAAAAATAGCCAATAATCATGGAATTTCTTAACTTAGTAGAAGCAGAAAAACTAGCACCTTGGCGATCGCCCTTAGCCAGAGCTTTACATAGAAACCGAAGTCTAACTTATGCCCGTTATGTCCAATTAGCAACAGTCACTGCTGAAGGCCAACCCAAAAATCGTACCATCGTATTCCGAGGTTTTTTAGAAGAAACCAATCAGCTAAAATTCATCACTGACAGTCGTAGCAATAAAGTAGAACAAATCGAAAAAAATCCCTGGGCCGAAATCTGTTGGTACTTTCCCAAAACTAGAGAACAATTTCGCCTCACTGGGAAACTCTACCTAATCAAAGCAAATAATCCTGATCCTAAACTTGCTCAAGTCAGAGAAACAACATGGCAAGAAATTTCAGACAATGCTAGACAGCAATTTACTTGGCCTAATCCTGGAGAAAGTAAAGTAGAAATCGGTGCCTTTGAATTGTCCCCACCAAATCCTGCCTATCCCCTATCAAACTTTTATCTATTATTACTAAATCCAACAAAAGTCGAGCATCTAGAACTCAAAGGAGAGCCACAAAATCGTTGGCTTTATCAAATTGATAACTCTAAAACTTGGTCTACTCAAGATATAAATCCTTAAATTCCTTAGCCATAAAAAAATCTTGAATTGCTTAGTCTTGGGGATGACAGCTAGCATAATTAGCAGAAGATGCAGCGTCAGACTTAAGCACAATACACTGTGATAATTTACCTTGTAAATTTTCCACCTGTTGTTCAAGAGAATCAATTCGATCCACCAAAGCACGAATAACCTCAGCCTCAGAATCAGGCAAACTACCATGCTCTAAAGGATTTACCTTAACTCCAGAACGATATACAACTCTCCCAGGCACTCCCACAACAGTACAGTTAGAAGGAACATCCTTAAGTACTACCGATCCTGCACCAATACGAACATTATTACCAATATTAATATTACCAAGAACCTTGGCACCCCCACCAATAACCACATTCTCACCCAAAGTAGGATGCCGTTTGCCAGTTTCTTTGCCAGTACCACCCAGAGTTACTCCTTGGTAAATTAGGCAATAGTTTCCGACAATAGCAGTCTCTCCAATAACTACACCCATACCATGGTCAATAAAAACTCCTTGGCCCACAACAGCTCCTGGATGAATTTCAACCCCAGTCAAAAAACGGCCTATGTGGGAAATTAAACGAGGCAGGAAAGGAATTTTCAGACCGTACAAACCATGAGCTAGGCGATGAAATATTAAAGCCTGAAGACCAGGGTAGCAAGTAAGAACTTCCAACCAGTTACGAGCTGCAGGGTCTCTATCAAAGATAATTCGGAAGTCAGTTAGAAGGGTATTAAACACGAGAATTTACCATCTTTGCTTGAGCAGATCATTTAACATTATACTTAAGGGTGAATCAAATAAGTTGTTCAATTTTTTTCGGAAAATACTATGTCGTTATTCTTGATAACTGTGGTATTGTTCTTCAGTTGGTTATTCACTTCTATCTTTGTCTTGGAACCAATGGACTTCATGCAATGGCTGCATATTCCTCGATGGTTATTTCTGTCAATAATATTGTTAGTTGTTTCTTGGTGTTTAGGAGATTAATTATCGTCATTTATTGATGACTTTATTCTGATTATGGAATTGCATATTAGATATCAAGGATTTTCACTACATTTTGCTTTTGATGAAGCTCTAAGATCCAGTCTCATTAATTAGATGTCATAAAAATGCTTTTCTCTATTGTCTTTATTATTTCTCAAAATTATTCCTATTTTTTACTCTGTTATCCATGCTCCGGTATCCCTAACAATTTTTTTATTTGTAGGTATTTAAAAAAGAGGCATGATATAGCAATTAGATTCAACTCTTCATATTTTTTCTGTTATTATACCTCTTCCAATTTTAAAACTAAAAATTAATTGAAGAAGGAGACAGGAGACAGCTATACTGGAGACAGGAGGAAAATTACATGGGGATTCGCTCCCCCAAGTAATGCGTGAACACCCCCGTTGACGGTGGGGTATTAAACCCACAAAGAAAATGAT
>NZ_JAAHGK010001550.1:0-1543 GCF_010672505.1 Okeania sp. SIO2B9
TCTTCTGGAAGAGAACGAATAACTTGAGCTAAAGTTTGTACTAATTCAAAATTCATAATCAATATATAATTTCTATATTTTTAACATGGCATAGCAGTATGCATTAAAGCGTTTGAAATTTCTAGAAATTATATATTGATTATGAATTTTGAATTAGTACAAACTTTAGCTCAAGTTATTCGTTCTCTTCCAGAAGAAGAAAGAACTTTATTAGAGACTGAACTTCAACATAAATATCAAAAGCAAAACACGTTGCAAAAACTCCAAGAACTAGGAGATAAAATACAAAAGCGTCGAGGTAAAAAAGTATTATAAATAACTCCTGAAGAATTGATTCTCAAAATGAGAGAAGAACGCACAGAAAAATTAATGAAAGTTTGCTTTCCGGAAGGAGAGAATGAATGAAAAAAAAATAATTTGCATAGATCAAGTTTTATTATTAGGTTAGCAACTATTGGTACTGAAGTACCTCGTTTTAGTAATCTATGGACTCAGTGGGAATTGCAAGGCTATTCTAAAATTACTCCTACTTTCTTTTATTACAAGGTAACTAATGCTTTTCATCGCTACGTTATTTCTGGTTTATTAACTTCAGAAGAGGCAACAGAAGCTTTGGAATATATTTTGAGTTTAGAAATTATCCTTCACGGTAATGCTAGTTTGCATCGACGTGCTTTGAATTTAGCTCAAAACTTAACCCTTTCAGCAGCTTATGATGCTCATTATCTTGCTCTTGCAGAACAATTATAGGCAGATTTTTACACTGCTGATAGTCGTTTATTTAATACTGTAAAAACCTATTTCTCTTGGATATACTTGGTTAGTTAATCCTGAAGAAATAGTAATTATTTGAGCTTTAATTGAGAATATACTTAATGTTTTGATTGGAGCGATCGCTCATATAAAATCCGGTTGAACAGTCGTCATTGCGACGATAGGAAGCAATCTCGCACAACCCCTGAGATTGCTTCCTTCCACTCCGTTTCAGTCGCAATGACTTAGCTATAGTAATTATCCGGATTCTATATCACTCTACATTCTCAACTTGCTCCAAAAGTCGCAACCCCAATAATATCCCTACAACTATTGGAGGTGTAAGTACAGCAATGATGGCGTTGGTTGCTGTAGAAGAAATGGAAAGATAAGGGCCAGCATATTTAATTAGCAAAGACAGTCCAGCAGAGAGAATTAGGACTTTGAGAATGAAAGTTATTTGATTATTCATATTACGATGTTACGATAAACGTTTATATTAATCAAAATTTAATCTATTGATAATTAAGGCTTGCTGATTAATTATAAAAGTATTGATATATAAAGGTTTGAGCATTTTTATGCTCGAAAAAAGTGTCCCTGTTTCAGTTGAAAACGCTCAAAAAGCTAGTATTTTAGGCGCATAGTTGGGCAGAAAAATCATTCTGACAATTCTTGCTCCTACCTCCTCGCTCCCAAGCCATTTCTCCCCTCCTGGGAGGGGTTAGGGGTGGGTTTTCTCCTGTCTCCTGTCTCCTGTCTCCTGTCTCCTGTCTCCTGTCTCCTACCA
>NZ_JAAHGK010001551.1:0-1538 GCF_010672505.1 Okeania sp. SIO2B9
TTCCCTATATGTAGTGTTTATTTGATTTTATAGACACTATATGTTGAAAGTCTATTGTCAACAAGCGCAATAAAACCCGGTTTATTGATAATTACCCCTAGTTTATTGACGAGATGCGTTTGCCCTGTCCGGCAGCCTAACATGGGTGATTGAAAGGTCAAATTCTTGAATTACCGAAAAATTGGGTGTTAAAGCCTTGCCGTTTTAAGGCCACTTTATTTTATACTGGTAATAACTGGCAAAGGTATTCAACTGCTCTAAAAACCTAGCTACTAATCGTAGCACACGATTCGCCTTAAAAACTGAGGTCAAACCCCGCGTCGCCGTTAGGCGCAAGGGAATGCTGACCAACAGAAGATTTATGGGGTTTTGCACAGGAATGTTTGTGCATGGAAAAGCTTTAAGCACCAAGTACAAGAGAACCAAAATTTTTAAGGTTTTAACTGTACCGTAGGGCATAGGTCCACAGGCTATTGATAGCGTTCGGCCAGCATTCCGATAGGAAAGCTTCTCTGTTTGCGTTTGCGTAGCATCCCGTAGGGAAGCATTCCGTAGGAAAAGAGGCAATAGAGCAAACGCTTGGGGAGAAAACCATCTCTGGCTTAGGTATCGCAAGGTATCAATTTAAGTGGATTCGGTGTTGGCTTAGTCTTGCGGAACGCAAACCAATAATCCTGGTTTCAGGAGAATCTCGGTGTCTTTAGGCTGGAGAGTATGTCAAAAGATGTAAAATCCTCGTCAAAAACTTTGAGAGGAATCTAACTAATGCGACTGCCAAGATTAATCTTTGCTTTACTCGGTTGATGATTTAAGAGCCTTGCAGCCTTTTCTTAGATGTCAAATGGGTTCTATAGCAAGGAACAAGTTGGTGTTTGACTTATGCTGATGATGAACCTAATAAGGGGAAATATTTTTCCCAAAGATGAGCTGTTCCCTGCTATATTTCCTATTCTATATCGGTCTAAATTGGATCTATATGTAATTAAACAGATTTGATATTAAGCAAAAGCAGAATATCCTAAATTTGGAGGAATATCTTGCCAACGTCCTTGACCTACGGCTTGATTTGCTTCCGTAAGACTAATATCACCAGTGTACAAAGCACGACCAACAATTGCACCTTCTACCCCCATGGGTTCTAATGCTAACAGACTTAACAAATCAGTAATTGAACTAATACCGCCAGAAGCGATGGTAGGAATATCGATTGCAGTAGCTAATTCCCTTAAGGACTCTATGTTAGGCCCTTTGAGAGTGCCATCTCGGTGAATATCAGTGTAGACGATCGCTGCAACTTTTAGTTTAGCCATTTGCCGAGCGAGGTCAGTTGCTAATACCTCAGATGTTTCTAACCATCCTTTAGTAGCGACTTTACCATCTCTGGCATCAATACCTACAATAATTTGACCAGGAAATTCTTGACAGAGGTTTACGTAACTATTCTGCAGTTGCAAGTGTGCTTGCTCTTGGTGTAAAACAAGCTATTGTCGGTACTGTAGCGGTCGAACGACCTCAGTTAATATCTAACCTCTGTCAAG
>NZ_JAAHGK010001552.1:0-1537 GCF_010672505.1 Okeania sp. SIO2B9
TGCTGATTAAATATAAAAGCATTGACATATAAAGACAAGTGCCTTTTTGGGAACGAAAAAAGTGCGCCTGTTTCAGCTCTTCACGCTCATGCATGGAGCGTATTTTAGGCGCATAGTTGGGCAGAACAATCTTGGGACAAAACGCCCGCTCCTACTTCCTCGCTCCCGATCCATTTCTCCTGTCTCCAGTATAGCTGTCTTCCCCTCCTGGGAGGGGTTAGGGGTGGGTTGTCTCCTACCCCTACTAAAATACTTTTGAGCGCAAACCCTAAATAGGGCATTGGATTGGGGACTTATAGGTAGGGAAGCTATCAGATTAGGGAGTTACAATAGAAAAGAGGAAGTAAGAGGGGAAGAAAGTTGTTTTTCTCACGCTATTTTCAGACATGATATTACTGTACTTCATTAACCTGAAATACGCTGTATTTATTTAGCAACAAATATTTGTTTCCTGTTTTCCCTTGTCTATAAAAACAATTTTGTAACCTTCTTTTATCTTTTCTGTGGCGGGTTTAATACCCTACGGTCAACGGGGGCGCTTAAAATTATTTGGGGTTATAAGACATGAAGTGGTTGGTCGTTTACCGAATAATTAAGGTTTAAAGCCTCTCCTTTATCCTTTTTTCTATTTCCTACTCCCTACTCTCTAAAGCAAAGGAATTTTTTACCGAGAAATTGTGGTCTAAAGTCTCCCCTTTTAAGGGGATAAAAAAAGAGAATATTCCTGATTTTAAGCCTCCTTATTTCAGAGGTACTGATAACTGATAACTGAAATGACCCCATAAGCATGGAAATTGCTATCTCATTTAGCTAAAGTAAAACTCTGTTTTTAGTCAAATAGACGGCGTTGCTGAAATGTAATGGTAAGTAGCTGAAGGTCAAATTGAAAAACTTATGTTTTGCGTTGATACTTAATCTAAAAATCATTATCATTCAGCAACGCCAAATAGGCATTTTTAAATAAAGTCTTTTCAGGAGGAAAATTCTTCGTAGCATTCTTTTTTATATTTCATATAATTTTTCTGAAAAGATGAAAAGATATAGAATTAAAATTATAATTTGTTTGATATTTACTGTAATTTTAGGTTTTGCAACTAAATTTTATGAAGGACTATTTTCAGAATGGCTAAATAATTCTTTTAGTTCAATTTTTTATGAAGCATTCTGGATTTTTTTAGTAATTTTTATTCGACCTCGACTTAAACCAGGTTTAGTAGCTTTTTGGGTATTTATTGTCACCTGTTTTCTAGAATTTATGCAGTTATGGAAACCACCTTTTTTACAAACTATTCGAGCAACTTTAATTGGCAGACTGTTGTTAGGAAATACTTTTGTATGGTGGGATTTTTTGTACTATATATTAGGTTGTACATTGACTTGGATATTTTTACGTTACTTCAAATTTTATGATGAGAGGAGTCAGGAGTCAGGAGTCAGTAGGAAGAAAGGATGAGAGTGGGAATTATCTGGGGATATTCCGGCATTTTATGTCTGCATTGGATGGAAGTAGAAAGTGCGATAACTGTATAACCGGATA
>NZ_JAAHGK010001553.1:0-1534 GCF_010672505.1 Okeania sp. SIO2B9
GGGTCGCGGGCAATGGCGCGGGCGTGCAGCTCTTCGACATCGGGGTGGTCCTTTGCCTCCTCCAAAATGTCAGCAATCACCACGCGCTGCCCGGTCATGCGTAGCCCCTTCTTCGCGGAGCGTTCGATGAGTGTGTCCGGCATGTCTCCTCCCTGTTTGGCCTCTTTACCTCTAGATTTGGCTGCTGTAGAAGCTCCTTCTATCAATGGTTAATTTCTAGTTGATTGATTGAATTTTTAATTACTCAAAAAAACCCTCCCTTTGGAGGGTTTTTTTTATTTCTTTTGTGATACAACTTGAAGTACCGAATGTGGGTTATACCAAATTAATAAATATTTGCTACAAATAGCTAGGATATTTCTTAGGAGTCAACCCACCCCTAACCCCTCCCAGGAGGGTAACTCAGTCGGACTGAGTCAGAATCAATAGCTTCAATACCATTTTTCAGGTCGTAAATCATTCTTTTTGTCAAAGGACATATCATGCATTTGTCTTTTTATTCCTCTTACTATTCGTAACATTATTTTTTCACGCTTGGTATTAGATAAAATGAAAATTACTAATACAATTACAAAGCCAATATTTGTTAGTTGGGCAGCTCTGGCATTAATATTTGGGTCTTTCACTAAAGAACTAAATACACAAAATGTAACATCAGCTCCAGGAGGTAGCACAGGTTGGGAGCCTGTTTCTACTACAAATTAGTCAAATTGTGCAGCTAAAGCAGTACAGAAAATGAGCAGTTTAGTAGCAACAGGACTAATCAAAACTGTTACTGGTTCTTCTTCACGGTATGCAAGAGGGAATGCTGTTTTTAATATTGTCTGTCATAAGAATGGTAAGTATGTTAGGGTTGATATTATATGTTTTATTACTTGTCTGAATGATACTTATGACATTCGTTCCCAGATAGATAAAATGATGAAATGGTAAATTCAACCTTCATCTAAATTATTCAAAAAATCAAATTTTTTTAGAATTTAGTTTTTCCAAGGCTTCAAGTATTCTTGCTTTTAAATAACATATAAATAAGACTTAAACAAAAACACTATATGTAGTTAGTAATAAATTAAAACTATAACGTCTTATATATGTAGTGTCTAGAACTCAAAAATGGTTAAATCATGTGTACATAGGTTTTCATGTGGGTAGACCAAAGTAGCAACGTTCCATGGAATGTCCCTACTGGATTTTAGCTGTTATACCAATTTGATCAATGTTTGCTACAAATAGCTAGGGGATTTTTTCGGAGTCAGTGGTAGGGGCAAAAGGCCGTTTGCCCGTACAGGTAGGGGAGCTTTTGGTAAGGCAATGTATAGAATGAATAGCTTCGATGCCATTTCTTAGTTTATAACTTATCTTATTAGTCAAAGGGACATCTTATCGCCCTTATTATTTGTAACATTCTTTTTTCAAATTGGTATTACTTGAGGTCATCTTTGAGTTCTAGACACTACATATCTATAACGTTATAGTTTTTCAACATAGAAATCTATGAAGAAACCAGGTTTTCGGGTTCTCCTACTGAAGTCCA
>NZ_JAAHGK010001554.1:0-1531 GCF_010672505.1 Okeania sp. SIO2B9
GATGGGCTCGATATGACAAATGTTCCGGACCATGACTTCTCCAGGGGAACCACCTGCCCCCTCTTTGCACTTGGCTTTACTAGAACCTGCCTTTTTCCATACCCCATAGTAGACTTGGCCAGCAGCAATGGCTTCACAGAAAGTGTTCACTTGCAAACTAGCCTTGGCTGAAGGCTTTTCTAGAAGTTCTTCATCTTCAGAGTCAGAAAAGTCAATATCATCGAGCAAATCATCAACTTGATCATCCGACAATGCGTCATCTGTAGCAGGCTTGGCGGTGGGAGCCGCTGTCCTAGCAGGGGGACAACGAATCGTCTAAGGTAGACATAGCAAGCTCCATAGCCCGTTTACCTTTTCTGTAAAACTTCACCCAACGACGGTTAATTTGTAAAAGTTCCTCGATAATTTTTTCGCACATTGGGCTTGGCATCAACCAAGTATAGTGATGTTGACCAATGTAAAAGGCGCTATGGCGTCGCCCTTTATTCGACTTTGTTTCCGGTCTTGCGATATATTCTTGAATTCCCTTTTTCTTGATCGCTCGTCCCTGAAGCATCGCGCTGGTATATGCAATCGCAACAACGATCAGTAACGTTGATAGATACTCTGGGGCTAATCTTGAGCCTTCTAAATTATAGCCACCTGACTTGAAATCTCGAAACATTTCCTCAATCGAAAATCGTTTCTGATACGCTGTAATCGCACCATGTAAATCATCGAAGTTTGTTAGGATGTACCACGGCTCTTTAGTCTTAAATCCAGCATAACTTCGTTTCCATTTACAGGCGACATTAAAGCTTCCAAATCCCTTTTTCTTTGTCACCTGGCGGTCATTCAAAAAGACCTTCATTCCAGGCTGTATGCCATATTCTCTGAGTTCCTTGTAGACCTCATTTCCCTCGTGTATTTTGGTGTCGCATTTTTGGCGTAAGCAAAAGTATACCTTCTGTTCACCTATCCAATGCCCCAGCTTGGGTGAACAAAACTCTCGGTCTCCTAAAACCACTACCAGATAGTCTTTTACAATCTCTAAACTCTTTCTTAATACCTCCTTTTGTTCCTCTAAATTACTACTTCCTTTTTTATCTAACGTAATCCAATACAACGGCCATGCTCGATGGTCATAAATAACACTCACCATCAAGATGTTCACTAGACCCCAACTGGTGCGATCAATCGCTAAGTAGATGCGATCACCTGGATTAAACATCTTCTCCAGTAATGTTTTTGCACAGGGGACCCAAATCTTATCAATGGTGAAATTAGGTAGCCGTAAAAATCGCCTTATTTTTTTTCGACGACTTTCAAATTTAATCGGTATCGGTAGTGATTCTGCTAAGACCTCTAGCTTGGCTTGTTTGAGCAGTTGCAAGCTGGCCACTAGCAACAAAAGGAACAAATAAGCAGTAAAACGGAGTTCATTCTTGAGGAATGTCTGGTATTCTTTAACTATCATTTTAGAGGGATAGGCCAAAAATAGTAAATTTGACCTATCCCTCTAAAATGATAGTTAAAGAATACCAGACATTCC
>NZ_JAAHGK010001555.1:0-1530 GCF_010672505.1 Okeania sp. SIO2B9
TTTCTTAAAGGCATTATCAAACTATAGCGCTGTGCGCAGGGAACAGGGAACAGGGAACAGGGAACAGGGGGAATAAAAAACCGATAATATAAGACTTCTGGCTATTGGACATTTCCTGTAATATCATGTCCGGATAATTAGTGATGAAAAAACTTATCAAGAGTGCTGAAACAATAAATCTTTCTATTTTCCCTACTCCCCTACTCCCCTACTCCCCTACTCCCCCGCTCCCCTACTATCTTAATAATAAGTATTCAACCGGACATGATATAATTTGTAAATATGCCAGCGCACATTGCCATACCTCTACTGACTCCTTCGAGAGAAAACTCCAAAGTTGTCGCTACTTTTTTGAGAATATTAGCTGCTCCATTCACATCAGCATTTAGTGACAAACCGTTTTTGGTTTGATATAAACCTCTCTGTACTCGTTTTCCTGACGGCTTCCACCTCTCGGGTTTTTCACCGTAGTTTGGCAGGAAATCATCATCCAAAAAGCTTACTTGCGAGGTGTAAGATTCTTCAGTTGCAATAAAATCTATGCCGTACAATTCCCATAACTTACTAATTCGTTCTTTGAGTTTAGCTGTGGGAATTTGCACAAATTTTTGATTGTTTTTGGCTCCAATGTTAATAGCATTTTTTTGCCCCTTATTCCATCCAAAAACAATCCTACCAATACCATTTTCTAAGCAGTTATTTATAACTAATCTGGTCGCTTTATTCACAGCATCGCGCATTTTTCTGTTGCGTTTTTCAGTTATATTGGCTAACTTTTTTGACCAGAATCCTTGAGGTTTGTTATCTTTAATTGTTGCTATTTGTTTGTGATACCACTGGTTAACTGATTTTAAATATTTGCCATCTACAATCAAGCTTGTTCCTACATTGCTAACCCAAGTTAACCAATTACCAACTCCGTGGTCAATACCGAGAACTTTATCCCTGTCAAGTTCAGGTTAATCGACCTCTAACTGATAAACCCACTCAACATAAAAGCAACCATTACGAGGTAGAATCCTTATTTCTCGAATTTTTTTAAACTCAAGATTGCTGGGAAAATTTAGCCAAAAACTATCAATTTTAAAAGCAGCTTTAACTTTTTTCCCCAGAGGTACTCTCACCTGGTTTCCTTTCAGTCTCAAAGCTTGTTTTGGATAAGTTATAACTCCTAGTCCTCCCTTTTTTCGATATTTGGGAAGTTGAGGTTTATTTTTCAGTTTTTCTAGATAGTGTTTGTAGGAAAGCTCCTTGTAGGACTTAAAAGACTCTGTTACTCCTCTCAAGGTTTGCTGTGCTGCTTGAGAATGAAGAAATTGATAATTATGATTTGAGTTTAATTGCTTCTCTAAGTCGTGTTTTCCCGTGATGTATCCCTACTTAAAATACCATTGTCTAGCCAAATATAGCGCTGTGCGCAGGCAACAGCTCATCTGGCAACAGCTCATCTGGGGGAATAAAAGACCGATAATACAAGACTTTTAGCTATTGGACAGTTCTTGTAATTTGTAAATATGCCAGCGCACATTG
>NZ_JAAHGK010001556.1:0-1530 GCF_010672505.1 Okeania sp. SIO2B9
AGGTCTCTCTGGATGTGTTGGTGCCAGTCCTAATGGAAAAATCCTGGCTTCAGCTAGTGAAGATTGTACTATCAAACTTTGGAATCTTAATGGTAAAGAGTTAGCAATTTTCAAAGGACACAGCAAAGCTATTACTAGCATTAGCTTTAGTCCTGACGGTAAAATTTTAGCCTCTGGTAGTAATGATAATACTATCAAATTGTGGAGTCTTATTAATAGGACTGAAATATATACATTACAAGAACATACCCAACCGATTACAAGTATAGATTTTAGTCCTGATGGTAAAACTTTAGCATCTGCGAGTAATGATAAGACAGTAATTCTTTGGAATTTGAATCTTGATGATTTACTGCATCGTGCTGATGAATGGTTACCTGAGCATTTCAACCTACATTCGCACTACAATAAGTACATGAAGAGAGGAAATTGACCACTATAACTTTCTTCTTACTTTTGACTTCTTACTTCTTACTTTTGACTTCTTACTTCTTACTTTTGACTTTTGAACAGCGCTACATTTCAGTAAAATGTTTATACAATAAATGATGAATAAATTGATAGCGATCGCCTACTCTTTGCAATAATAAACGACTAGCAGCATAATTGAGAAAACGACGATAATTCCAGGGAATATGCCCATTAAAAAATAGAATAATCCGCAGCACAAGATTTTTTAGTCCGGGCAAACCAAAGAACATCCCAATAATTACACCTCCAATAGCACCAAGAATTAAACCTTGGTATAAATCGAAAACCAAGGTAAAAATAAACCCAAAAATAAACCCCCAAAATAACACACTAATCAAATTAACAATTAACTGATATGCCTGTAACTCGCCGTTAGAATCTAACCAAGCTGGCCGTAGTTTTTCTATTGTAAATTCCTGGCTGTTATCTGCGGCCATTCGTTGTGCTAGCCATGCCAACCATCGTCTTGTCTGTTCCGGCAGTGGTTCCTGATTCTTAGAATACCAATTATAGTTATTCTCTCGCCCTAATTGACGACGAATATAAGCATTTAATAAATATTTTTCTCTTCCCTGTTGAGAAGTAATTCTTCTCCAAGCAGCAATTAAAATTTCCTCATAAGCTAAAGTCATCATACTCAACATTAATGGTATTTCAGCTAAGTTTAATAACTCTGGTTCATCCTGAAGATAATGCCAAAGTTCTCTACTACTAGCTGCTAATAAATAATCTTGAATCTGACCTGTTGTTAAAGACTGTAATAATACAGCAGCATTTAATTTAAACTTAGTCCGACAATTTTTATAAGTGGCAAAACTACTACAAATAACTAAATCCTTTGGTTGCAAATATACTGATAATTTATTAATTTCTTCTAAGCAATTTTTAGATAATTCTGGAGATACTCGATCAAATCCATCTATGAGAAGTGACAATTGCTGATTTTCTAGCCAATTCCTAATAACCTTTTTGGGTATCTTGTACTTAAATTTAATTTGATTAACTAACCAATCTGAAATATCCTGATTTTTATCTTGCCATGTCGAAAGGTCTAATAAT
>NZ_JAAHGK010001557.1:0-1529 GCF_010672505.1 Okeania sp. SIO2B9
TATTCAAACCTCTGCAGAAATAAAATAAATACTATTGCTAAATGACTACAAATATGAGCCAATGTAATCACCAAAAACCTTGGCGTTCTTAATTGTAGTCATTTAGCAATAGTATTTATTTTATTTCTGCAGAGGTTTGAATTAACATGAAAGAAATTTGGAAAAGTTTTACTGATTTATTCAAAGGTATTACTGACATTTTAAAGAATTTACTAAATTTATTACTTCCTCCTAAGTTTTGGCATTGGCAAACATTTTTACTGTTAAGTGGAATGTTATTACTGGTGTCTTTGGTTGTAGCTGAAGTTGATAGTAATAGGGAAGTAGAAGTTGATTTTATTTCTGTTTTAAGCTGGTTATTTTTAACATTTTCTGTCGGATGGTTGACAACTCAGAAACCATTTGTATTTCGAGGTATCAGTTTAAGTCCTTGGATTACAGCAGGGTTAATTTGCTTTCTTTTATATGAAAAATTAGAGATAAATTTGAAGTATGTAGCTATAATATCTTGGCCAATAATTGCAGTGTGCATAGCAGCGATAATTTTGGTATTGAATACTCCGGAAGAATCGACAGAACAAAAAGTTGATGTATTATCAAAGCCTAGTTTTGTCATTTTAGTTTTGGTCAATTTTTTGGTTAGTTGTTGGTTGGGATTATATTTTGTGATTCAGGGAATAGTACAACAATATCCCACCATGGGAGAGGATGATTTGAGTAAAAGTACATTTGTTTATCGACTGATCAAGCCTTCAATAAACGATTATAGAGGCGCAAAAATTCTGAATTTAATGCAAGAGAAATTGAACAATCAGTTAGCAACTCAAAGAGTGGAATTATCCGTACCTAATATGAAGTTGAAACTGCAAAATATTAAAGATGAAGTGACTAAAGAAATATCTGAAGTTAAAGAAGATGATTTCTGGAAGTTACAAACGCCAATAGTTGCTAATCAGTCTGGATATCAGTTAGAGTTACAATTATTTTGGGAAGGAATTACAGCAAAAGATGAAAGTTATTATCTGAGTAAAAATTGTAAAATCGAAGAAAAAGTAGGTCAAAGAAGTTATGGTAATACTTCACAAAATGAAGCAGTACCAATTAGAGTTGGAAATGTTGAATGTAGTGCTGTAGAAAAGAAACTGGTTAAACCAGAAAACCAGTCAGAAGATGTGACAAAAATTTAGAGATAAAAAATAAGTGGAAATAGGAGGTTAGGAAACATTTTATGAATCTAGGGAGAATTCTGGCAATTTCTCAAAATGTATTTTGGGAAGTAATTCGCGATCGTATCCTTTATTTAATTGTTTTTTTTACTTTATTAATGATTGCTGCTATTAGATTAATCCCAGAATTATCTGTAGGTACAGAGGATAAAATAATCTTAGATTTTGGGTTAGCAGTTATGAGTGTTTTAGGTTTGATAGTGACGGTTTTTATTGGCACTGCTTTGGTGAATAAAGAAATTGAAAAACGCACTGTTTATGTTTTGATTGCTAAACCATTAAGTCGTTCGGAATTAATTATTA
>NZ_JAAHGK010001558.1:0-1525 GCF_010672505.1 Okeania sp. SIO2B9
GTCGGGAGGTAGACAAACATCTTGATCGAAGCGGATCAACATTTATTTATGTAAGGGGGTGCTTTCCGCCCCACCCTGTGGAGGAGTGGGGAAACCAGCACCCCCTTACCAACCCCCTTATGGTTGTATCCGCTCAATAAATGGGGGTAGACTACCAGTTGAGAAAATATTTTACGTAATTTGAGGTTTATCTTTTACCGATTCACCCCGGATTATTGAGCTGTTACCTTAAATTTATATCGAACTACGAAAACTAGCTTAGTCTAAAGCAGATATTTGTTTAGCCATGCTAAAATCTTTTTCTGTTAAACTGCCTACATCATGGGTCGTTAAATTAATTATTACTTTATTATAAGATATCTCTATATCAGGATGATGCTGTGATGCCTCGGCTGGATCTACTAATTGATTAACAAAACTAATTGCTTCGACAAAATTTTTAAATATTTTTACGCACTGAAGTTTATTTCCTTCTAGCTTCCAGTCTGATAATTGACTAACACGTTGACTAATTTCTTCTGCACTCAGCAATTTACTCATAAAATTCTCCAAAAACTATCCGCTCTTATCATAAAGTAGTATGTTAGCAAATGCTTTAGTACTACTTCAAGATAAGAGCGGTCTAGCGGGTCACCTTGATTGAAACCTAACTGCTGAGAGAAACCCCAGATCAGCTTAGTTAAAATTTATTTTAACTCCCCTAGAAGGGGAAACAAGCTAGCTACTAGAGTCCAGCCCCAGCACACAGCTGGTATTTTCCAATCTGGTGACCCAAGCGTTTACTACTATCTTGCATGGGCATCACCTCCTTATATCCCTAAACGGTTTTTAATAATCTTTACTATTAATAATAGTAGCACAAAAATTTGAGAATGCAATTGTCTTGTTAATTTTTTTTCTCAGTTCAGGACTTCAATAACTTAATAAGCAAAAATTAAGAGTTTTAGATACAGAGTAATAACCAAAAAAAGGTTGAGAGATTATCTCTATATAAAATAACAAATATGCTAGTTAAAAAAAACAAAAATATAAAGTACATTGCTGGTTTATAAGGTAAAGACTATCCAATCATTTAATGAGTGAATATTATTATTCCGCCACTGTTCATCACTTATAGCGCTGTGCGCAGGCAACAGGCAACAGGCAACAGCTCCGGAAGGGGGAATAAATTGCTGATAATATAAGACTTTTAGCTATTTGGCCCCTCCTGCAATTTGTAAATATACCAGCGCTCATTGCTATAACTTGAAAAGTTCTGTATATACGCTGGATTAAAAAAAGTGCCTAATCTTCCAAAAATAATGGCTCCTACAAACTAACAATGTAGGAGCCATGAAAGGATTTAAAATTTATCCCTTCATAAATTATTACAGAGCGTTACCACGAGGTAATACTTCTTCAGGGAATATAAAGTTTTGATGTGGTTGATCTTGAGGTGCCATCCATGCTCGGATACCCTCGTTCAACAAAATGTTTTTGGTATAAAATGTTTCAAACTCTGGGTCTTCTGCTGCCCGTAACTCTT
>NZ_JAAHGK010001559.1:0-1525 GCF_010672505.1 Okeania sp. SIO2B9
CAAAAGTCGGTTTACTGATAGTCAAAGCTGGAAAATTTGGGATAATCACAATGCTAAAATATCTTGCACTCAAGAATTTGAAGCACTACTCTATCATTTAGAGCAAGAAGTAGTATTACTCTTAGATGAAGTGGATGAAATTTTTAATTATCCAGAAATATCTAAAGATTTTTTTGCCATGTTAAGAAGTTGGTATGAAGAAAGCAATAACTTAGAAATTTGGGAAAATCTACGAATGATAATTGCTTATTCCACAGAATATCATGGCAAATTAAATATTTATCAATCTCCTTTTAATGTTGGTTTACCTATAGAGTTAAAAGAATTTACATTAGAGCAGGTAACTCAGTTAGCATACTTACATCAACTTGAGTCAGAAATAGTTGCTCCTTTAATGTCAATGGTGGGAGGACATCCTTATTTAATCAGATTAGGATTGTACAAAATGTCTCAGGATGAATTAACTATTACAGAACTATTAAAATATGCTCCTACTGAAAGCGGAATTTATCAAGAACATTTAAGTAGACATTTAGAAACAATATTAGAAAAGACAAATATTAAAGCAGTTTTTCATAAAATATTACAAAGTAATTCTCCAGTACGTTTACCTAATAAAAATCGAGAATTACATCAATTAGAAGCTATGGGATTAATTACAATTAAAGGCGATGATGCTGAACCTCGTTGTCAGTTATATCGACAATATTTTCAGGAACGGTTGGGGTGAAAGAAGGAGACAGGAGATAGGAGACAGGAGACAGGAGATGGAAGAAGGAGTCAGGAGACAGGAGTTGGAAGAAGGAGTCAGGAGACAGGAGTCAGGAGACAGGAGGTGGAAGAAGGAGTTAGAAGTCAGGAGTTGGCTTTTTGGAAGTTAGGAGTTAGAATGATGCTTTTTGGAGCGTAGTTTGAAGATGGAATCAGGAGTCAGAATGAAAAGAGAACCTGCTAAAAACTTTCGAGATTTAATAGTTTGGCAAAAAGCACATCAACTTGTTTTAGATGTCTATGGTTTTAGCAGCAATTTCCCAAAAACAGAAACCTATGGATTAACAAGTCAGTTAAGGCGAGCATCCGTATCAGTACCAGCTAATATAGTAGAAGGCTTTAGAAAAAAGGGTCTAGCAGATAAAATCCGATTTTTGAATATTGCACAAGGTTCATTAGAAGAAAGTCGGTATTACCTAATTCTGGCAAATGACCTTGGATACGGAGATACTTCAAAACTTCTACTGGATCTAGAAGAAGTAAGTAAACTATTAGATTCATATATAAACGCAATTGAACAATGCAAATAATCTCCTAATTCCTACTCTTTCTTCCTCCTGTCTCCTACGGAAACTAAATAGAGTGAGGGCGAATGGCATTCGCCCCTACATATGGCGCTTTCAAGGTAAATTTGCGTAAGTCCTGTCTCCTTCTTACTCCCTCTTCCTCCCTCCTGTCTCCTGACTCCTGTCTCCTGTCTCCTAAAAAAACTCCTGTCTCCTGACTCCTGTCTCCTGACTCCTAAAAAAACTCC
>NZ_JAAHGK010000156.1:0-8509 GCF_010672505.1 Okeania sp. SIO2B9
GCCTTTTAACTAAAGAAAATATTTTTTATACCTCTAGAAATATGGCAGTTATATTTAAGTTGTGCAGAAAATATTTGGGAATTTAGAAATAAGGAAAAGGGGTTAATAACTGACATTTTTTTGTCTATACAATTCTGGATTTTTGACCAATAATTTAAGAATGCTATAGAACTGGAAATAACAGAAAAATAATTGCTGAAAAAAACACAAAAACTGAGACAAAATTTGAACAAAAATGTGAGGTGATATTTAGAGGTTCTTTTCATTGAACTGATGAACTTCCCATAGACTATGAGATGATAGTCATCATAGTTAAGATTTTCAATTTCTAAAATCAATGAAAGAGTATTAATTCAAATTATTGTAGTTATAACTATATCCTACCTCCTATTATTTAGTACAAAATAGGTTGTAGGTATTCGACTAATTTTAATTTGTCTTACAAAGAAGGTGAAAAAATCATCAATTCCTCAGTTTTTTCTTAGTAGCTGTATAAATTCGGGTAACTATAATCCGAATTTTTTTTGTCAATCTTAGGTGAGCATAAATAAACGCAATATTAGAAGGCGGGTTTTTAGAACTCAAAAGTACTTTACGTCAAAGCTTTTGGTTAAACCCGCCCCGACAATTTTTTTAACGTTTAATTAGACCTACCTACTTAGCAGTAGGTTCTTTGGTGTTTGACAATCAAATTTGAGTGAAAAGGGAGTAGGGAGCAGGGAGTAGGAAATAAACGAATGTCCGCGCACTATTTATTTGCGTAGCGCTATACAATTTATTCTTAAACTATACTGAAAGACTAGGTATTGACCGAATAGCTAATCAATAATTATATCAAGTCTTATTAATTAGCCAAGGGTAAAAATGTTCTTCTCTGTAGGCGAGAATATTTTTTCGGTGCGGAATTCTGCGCAAACAAATTTCCCCTTGTTCCCTACTGCTCCCTACTCCCTAAATTTTTTATTGTGGTTATTCAAAGAGACATGATATTAGGTGTTATTCTGTTTATTTGTATGAGGAAATAAATTTAATTATTGTTATGAACAAAAATTATACTTCACACAAAAAAATTAAAGCAAAAAAAACCTTATATAATAGTATATTAGGCACTTTATTTTGCCTAGTAGCAAACCCATTATTTTGGTATCAGCAACCAGCTCAAGCACAAACAGATAATTATTGTCGGTTGTCACCAGAAGCGATCGCTACAAAAGAAAACTTACGTCAAGCAGTCTTAACAGGAAATAAAGAAGTAGAAAAACAATATCAAGATATCTTGATTCAACACGGTAGAGAAGTAAACAACTGTCGCCTAAGAAACTGGCCAAGAACTCAAGGCATATGGTTGCGACTATATCCTTGTGATGCTAGACCAGGAGAAATCGACAGAATACTCGACCATGTAGTTAATAAAGGCTACAATCAAGTTTACATAGAAGCTTTTTATGATGGACAAGTACTTCTTCCCGCAGCAAATAACCCCACAGTTTGGCCGTCTGTACTGCGCGTCCCTGGTTATGAAAATGTCGATCTATTAGCTGAGAGTCTCAAAAAAGCAGGCGATCGCGGTTTGCGAGCTTATGCTTGGGTATTTACCATCAACTTTGGCTATACTTACTCTCAACTACCCAACCGCCAACAAGCTTTAGCTCGCAATGGTAAAGGTCAAACAACCCTTGATGTGATTCCAGACAATACGAGTTTGCACGACCAGTTAGGTGCAAGTCATGCTTTTCATACTTTTATTGACCCTTATAGTCCAGAAGCACGTCAAGATTATGCAGTTATGATTAATGAGGTACTCAAACGTCAACCTCAAGGTGTTTTATTCGACTACGTTCGTTATTTGCGTGGAGTAGGACCAGACTCTGTAGCGGATGAAGTAAAAGATTTATGGGTTTATGGTGAAGCTTCTAGGAAAGTTCTATTGCAACGGGCGAAAAATGAAGCAGGAAAGGAATTACTCACAAGATTTTTAGACAAAGGATATGTAACTTCTGGAGATATTTCTGCGGTTTCTTACAAGCAAACTCCTAAGTGGCAAAATTTCTTTTCACCTGCTACTACTGAATCTGCTACTGGTAGACTACCGAAAGGAGGTTCGGGACGACAAGTTTGGGAATTGAGTGTTGCTCATGCAGCTCAAGGAATACTTGACTTTCTCAAAATGGCGACTAAACCAGTGAAACAAAAAGGTCTTTCTGCTGGTGCTGTATTTTTCCCTGGTGGTAACAAAAGAGTACGCGATAATGGGTTTGACTCTCGACTCCAACCTTGGGATCAATTTCCAGCTTCAATGGAATGGCATCCCATGTCTTATGGAACTTGTGGCGATCGCAACCCCAATTGTATTGTTTCAAAAGTGCAGAGAGTGGTAAGTATGGCACCAAATGGGGTAGCAGTTATTCCGGCGATCGCTGGAGTTTGGGGACAACCTGTTACTGGTCGCCCTTCCTTGGAGATCCAAATGCAAGCTATTAGAAGAGCAACTCCTCAAATTAATTCTATTAGTCATTTTTCTTATGGTTGGCAAAATGTGGAAGAAACCCGCGAACGTAAGTCTTGTCGGTTGTGAAAATAGAATTACAGCGCTTCCCGCTGTAATCAGATCATATAGTGGGCAAGATGCCCGCACTACAAGGTTTTCACTATTTACCTTGTACATCATTTTCCGGTAGGGAAGTTGCATCCAACGTCCCGACCTGCTAAATTAAGGGAACACAATTAATTTTCCTTGGTAACTGAAAAGATGACTCCAGAAGAATATCTAGCATGGGAAGAAGAGCAACCCGTAAAATATGAATATATCAATGCCAAAGTCTACGGGATGACTAGAGAAACTCTTTCTCATAATGACATTGCTCTCAACTTAGCGTCTGCTTTAAAAAGTCACCTGCAAGGAAAAGGTTGTAGAGTGCAAATCGCAGATACTAAAGTCGCAGTTTCCAGCAATGGTTCCTTTTTCTACCCCGATGTAGTTGTAAGTTGCGATCCACGAGACACAAAATCTAGAAATATTATCTATTATCCCTGTTTAATTGTAGAAGTTTGATCATCAAGTACAGAAAATTTCGACCGCGCTCAAAAATTCCAATATTATCGTCAGATAGAAAGTCTCAAAGAATATGTTCTTATTGACTCAGAAAAGATATGTATTGAATACTATCAAATTAATGAAAAAATAAATGGGAACTTACTACTTATTCTCTTGAGGAAATAGCTGATAGTCAACAGGAATTTTCGCTTAAATTAGAAAGCATTAATTTTGAATTTACTACTTCTTTATTGTACGAAAATGTAGTTTTCCCAGAAAAAATAAATATTGAAGAGGAAGGAATAGAAAATCCGAAACAACAATATATTTCTTCTCCTCAAGACGTTCAATCTCCTGAAAAAGAAACTCCTGAAAAACAAACCAGACCAATCAGACGTTTTGCAGATTGGTGGGAAACAACTGCTATTGAGAAATTTGTAGAAGATATAGACTATTTGTTAACAAATTTCGCAATTTTAAATGTTGTTGGTTTGCTTGCCAATATTACTCTTATTGTTAGTTTAGTGAGCTGGTTCACGGGGCGTGAAGAACGAAAAGAACAAAGACATTTTTCTAGCTGGAGTATTATTAATGAAGGTCAAAGCGATAAATCTGGGGTTGTGACAGCTGCAGTAGAACGATTAAATAATGAAGGATTTTCTTTATCTGGTCTAAAACTTAATAAAACTAATCTCCATGACGCTAACCTCAGTGGAGCTAGACTATTTCAAGCTGACCTCAGTGAAGCTACACTCAGTAGGGTTAAACTGACTAAAGCTAACCTGGTTTTAGCTAACCTCAGTAAAGTTTTCTTCATTGGAGCTGAGCTCAATGAAGCTTACCTCAATGGAGCTAACCTCAATGGAGCTAACATGATTGGAATTAAGTTCACTAAAGCTAACCTTGGTGGAGTTAACCTTAGTGAAGCTGACTTCGATTCAGCTAACCTTGATGGAGCTAACCTCCGTGGAGCTTACCTTTTTAATGCCAAAAACCTCCGTAATGCACAAATAAAATTAGCCTGCAATTGGAAAGAAGCAACTTATGTAAAGAGTACAATACAAGAAAACAATATAGACACACTATTTGAAGACAATATCGACACAATATCTGAAAAATTAATAGACACTAGAAGATTTGAATTTCAATGGATTCCTGAAGATAAGCAAGCTAAACAAGAGAGAATAAAGGAAATTGAACAAGATAAAGATTCCGACCCTGAAAATCTTCCTGATTGTTCTCAATGGGAGTAAAGACTGACAAAACCTTATTAAAAACTAAAAATTATGCACATATCTAAATATCTTATTTTACTCTTAATCTCCTTACTTTCAGCCTGCACTTTTGAAACATCAAAAACATCATCGGAAACAGAAGTATCGGGTAAAAATTCTACATCTATAGTTACTCAAAATAGTGATTCTCAGCTAGTAAAAAATCTTGTAGAAAATTACCTGACAAAAACTCCTGTTGACACTGCAACAACCTTAACTATTCCTCAAGCAAAACAAATTCAAAAGCAATTTATAACAGAAATTAGTAAAAATTTAGGTGAAATAGTTGGCTACAAAGCAGGATTAACTAATCCAAATGCTCAACAACGTTTTAATGTTTCTCAGCCTTTGCGAGGTGCTTTACTCGAAAAAATGTTCCTCGAAAGTGGTGCTGTTATTCCAGCTAAATTTGGCAGTCGTCCAATAGGCGAAGGTGATTTAATTGTTAGAGTTGGAAGTGCAGAAATTAATAATGCTAAAACTCCTAGAGAAACTTTGAAATATCTTGATGCAGTAATACCATTTATTGAATTACCAGATTTGGTTTATAGTCAAGATGTAAAATTAGATGCACCTACTCTTTTAGCTATTAATGTTGGGGCAAGAGCTGGAGTTTTAGGTAATCCTATTCCTTTAACAGATACTGATGAATGGGAAAATCGTTTAAAGAATCTAAACCTAGAAATTTTAGATGAAACTGGTAAAGTATTAGTATCAGGAAATAGCAGTTCTTTATTAGGTAATCCACTAAATGTTGTTCTCTGGATTAAAAATTCTTTACAAGCAGAAGGTAAACAATTAAAAAAAGGGGATTTACTTTCTTTGGGGAGTATTACAAATTTTTTTACTATTAAATCAAATACTACTATCCGCGCTCAATATACAGGTTTAACTCCAAATGAAACCGTAGAAATATTTGTGAAGTTTGAATAGTATAGCGCTACGCGCAGGCAACAGGGAATAGGGGGAATAATTGCCAATAATATAAGACTTTTAGCTATTAGACAGTTCCTGTAATTTGTAAATATGCCAGCGCACATTGCTATATGACAGAACGAAGAAGTAATATCAAATCCGGTTGAACACTTATTATATAGTTGAGAGTAGGAGACCCACCCTTCGCCCCTCCCCCTCCCAGGAGGGGAAAATGGGAGATTAAATAGACATCTCCAATAATAAAAAATCAAATCAATTATCATACTCTTATTTATCAATTATTTCCCTGTACGGACGTTGCATGCAATATCCCTACTCCCTCTTTTGCGGAGATGTCTAGTATTGAAGTAATAATAGAATTATAAACAGATATTATATAAGCGGATTCTATGTGCAATTAACCTGATTTGATATAATAAGGAGTAAATAACGTAATATTTTTCCTTCTTCCTTCTTCCTTCTTCCTTCTGCTATAAATAATTTTCTCACCCAACATTTTAGCCTACATAAAATAGTAGTGAGTTGGGTTGAGTAAGGTAAGTTTGCTGAATGAATGTAAACTTTTTAAGCTCATAAATTAGCAATATATCAACATCTATCTATGAACTTTTCGCTTCGTTTTATTATGCCAATAAGCAGTCATAATTTTAGGTTCTGGAAATCCATGAACACAAACAACTCGCAATCCTCGCAGCACATCTATAAACCTTTTATAAGGAGTTCTGCATAAATTCTTATCAGTCAAAGTATAAGTGACTGCCCCATAACTAAATTGTCTATTACCATAAATTATGGCAACTTTCATCATCGATAAACTAATAGCACGTTGTTGTTGTCGGCGTTCCAAATGATTAGTATCTTTAGGATTATGTACAGCGCTAATACAACCTAATTTTTGAATATTTTTGTCATTTTGAAGCACTAGACTGAGTTGGTGATTCATGTTCATTGTCCTTATTTAGTAAAGTTACTAGGTAAATCACAAGCAAAAAATTAAGCATGGTTTAATTTAATTGATGTCTAGAAATAGACTAATAGTTCAGCACAAAAAAGAGATATGGAACAGCTTGTTTACTAAGAGCTTTTGTGTAGCTATTCCAGACAATTTTCTAGGTAAGTTTTCAGTGGGTTGAGAAATAAATCCCGGTAAAAACCACATAGAATAAATACACTGTTTTATCCTTGATTAGGCAGGAGGATTAATAGATTTTTCTTCCGAAGTAGTTATACCCTTAAACCCAGCTTAACAAAGCCTACAAAATTAGCAAGTTATACTACATTCTGTAATTGCCAAAAATAGGCCACTGGTGCCAATATTTCATCACTTCATTAGGTTCAAACCAAGTTTTCGCAGAGCATGGCATCAGCCGTATCGCCTCTTGAGGAGTAGTGATAATCGACAAAGCGTTGTTGAGTCTGAGGCCATATTGACGATTCATTGCCCTACAATAAGCTACCAGTGGGAAGAGTTTGTCAGCAAGAGGTTTGATTTGATGAACAGATTGAAATTCTATAATGCGCAGGATGAGGTAGAAACTGGCAACACAGTCCACTCTGCCGGAGTAACACTCATATTAATGGAAAACATAGCCTTCTACAAGTTTAATTTCGTGAATATTTTCTAAGAAAGGTCAAAGTTTATGTCAATAAGTTTCGATAGTGGGGGGACAGGAGATGGGTTTATTTTCTTTTTTATGCCAGGGAATAGGCCACAGGGAACAGCGGTGCGACCCCGCGGGGCGCGACAGACGCACCTGGTAGCGCACCAACAGAGGTAATAGTAGGAAAAATATTTCCCTGTCTTAAGTTTTTCAAAGCGGTGATATGATTAATAATTTCTATGAACATTTAATATTTCAGACTGGCCGTGTACAAAAAAACAGTATCAATATTTAGTAGTTTAGTAGTGGCCATAATAACAGCCACTATTCCTTCTGTTGCCTATGGGGTTGCTTGTCAAAAAACATCTGGCATAAAGACCTACATTTATCCTGGCTGTGGGGTCAAATTATTGGCTCAAAATCAATCCGTGAGTTCTAACTTAGACAAACTACTACGCCAGGGAAGAGCGCTAGCGGATGCAGGTAAATACCAAAAAGCTATCACAATATATCAACAGGCAGCACGTTTAGACCCAAAAAATGCACAAATATATTCTGGTATTGCCTATTTAGAAGCACTCCAAGGAAATTTTCAAGCTGCAAGTCAGTTTTATCAACAGGCGATCGCTATTGAGCCTCATAAAGCAGATTTTCAATATGGTTTGGGATATAGTATGGCTAAGTTAGAAAACTATCAGGCCGCAGTTGAAGCTTATCGCCGTGCTTCTTTACTTGACCGCAATAATGTTAATGCTCATTTAGGATTAGGTGCTGCATTGTTTCGTCTAGAGAAATACAATGAGGCGATCATTGCATATCAAGTAGCAATTCAATCTAATTCTAATAATGCTGAAGCTTATGCCTCAATGGGTTTAACATTACTGAAACAGGAACGTTTTCCTGAAGCATTAGAAGCACTTCGAGAAGCTGTTAGATTATCACCGAGAGATCCAGGAGTGCAAATCAAGTTAGGAACTGCTTTATTATCTACTGGAGATATTAATGGTGGTTTAGCTACTCTAGAAGTAGCTTCTCGTCTAGGACCTCGAAATGGAGAGATTCAGTTTCAAATTGCGGAAATTTATAAAGCGCAAAATAATCCTCAAGCTGCTTTGAAATTTTATCAAAGAGCTGCTTATGCTAATCCCGATCTAGTGGAGGCTAAGTTTGCGGCAGCAGAGATACTTTTAGAAAGCCAGGATTATTTACAAGCAATAATTATGTTTCGGCAAGTAATTAAGAAAAATCCCGATCGTGCAGATGCTCATTATAAAATGGGGTTAGCTCTTCACCGTCGAGAGCGCGTTCGAGAAGCCAGAAAGTCTTTTGAAAGGGCATTAAAATTGTTTGAGAAACAGAATAATTCTGAAGGTAAAGAAAAAGTGGAAACTATGATGACGGAATTGGAAAATTAATTAGGGTTTGCGCTTCACTAGTCTTTTAGTAGGGGTAGGAGACAGCTATACTGGAGACAGGAGACAGGAGACAACCCACCCCTAACCCCTCCCAGGAGGGGAGAAATGGATCGGGAGCGAGGAGGTAGAAGTAAGAATTGTCAATTTGGGATTTTTCTGCCCAACTTATGAGCCTAAAATACTAACTTTTTGAGCGTTTTAGACGTGATACCAGGCACTTTTTTTCAACTTCAAACAGCTAATATAGAA
>NZ_JAAHGK010001560.1:0-1524 GCF_010672505.1 Okeania sp. SIO2B9
TGGGGGGACTAAGGGGGGCTTTAAGTTTCCCCCCTTCTTAAGGGGGGACTAAGGGGGGATCGAATTTATTTTGGACAAGAATAGGAAAAATAGTTTATCTGATTTTAGGTAGAGGCCAATAATTTGCAGCAGAACCCGCCCCTACTGTTGGGACATTATAATAATTACCTCTTGAGATATCTCTGAAAAAAAAATTTCCTGGGGAATGATATGAATTTTTGGCAAGGTGGGTAAGTTAGATTCATGGGATAAAAATTATTCGTCCAATTTTTATAGGAGAAAAAATGAAAACTGAATTTAAGGCTAAGTTCTTACAGCACGTTGCTAAGAAGAGAAAGGAAGAGGGTTTTACTCTGATTGAGTTGTTGGTGGTTATTATTATTATCGGTATTTTGTCTGCTATTGCGTTGCCTTCTTTCTTGAACCAAGCTAATAAAGCGAAGCAGTCTGAAGCAAAGCAGTATTTGGCTTCTATGAACAAAGGTCAGCAAGCTTATTATGCAGAGAATGGTACATTTGTTATTGGCCCTATTCAAGATAATATAGGACAGCTTGGTTTAGGTATTAAAACTGCTACGGGTAATTATACCTATAATATCAGCGCTGCCACACAACAAGTTGGGGCTACTGCAGATGAATTAGGTGTTGCAGCTTGGACAGATGAAACTGCTACTGGTCTTAGAGGATATGCAGCAATAGTATATCTGACAGACGCAGATGGAGCATTAACTTCCCAGACAATCATCTGTAAAGGAGAAGTCGGATTGAGCGATGAGCCAACTTATAATTCTGAATGTGTTGGATCGGGCTATGAAACACCTCTATAACTTTAGACATTAACTTCAAAAACTTAAGGGTAGCGTAGTATGCGCTACCTATTATTTTTGTAAATTATTAATTTATGTTCTGATGATTTCTGATGAATTACCTGATAATTGGCAACAACAAGCTAATCAATATTTAGTTAATAGTAACTACAGTAAAGCTATTAACCTTTATGAAAAAGCCATAAATGCAAATCCACAAAATAAGTCATATTATTGGCAATTGGGATTAATGTTACTCTTGGAAGGACAAGAAGAGGAAGCACAAACAACTTGGCTGTTAGGTATGGCAGATGGAGAAGCAGAAGAGGTTGAGTTTTGGACAGCAGAATTAGTAGAAGTATTGGCAACAGAAGCAAATAGACAACTAGGAAGCCAGAATGGATCTGTCGCTTGGGTTATTAGACAACACATTCGGGAAATTAACCCCACGGATATTAATAATTTATTGCAGTTAATTGATTTATCCATTGCTCTCAAAAACTATACAAGGGAACAACTAGGGGAGTATGGAATAATTGAGCTATTAGAAAATAATACAACTATAGAAGTTGACCAAAATTTACTGCCGCATACATTAAAAAAACTGTTAGTTTACGATCCAAAAAGTTTATCATCAGTAGAATTTGCCTCAGTTGCCATTCCTCAAATAGAAGCTCGAACTACTCTTATTAACTCTCTAATTCCACCTATATTTCAA
>NZ_JAAHGK010001561.1:0-1520 GCF_010672505.1 Okeania sp. SIO2B9
TTCAGAACTAGCTAAAGCAATTGAAGAAAACCGCCAACCACTAGAAAGCGATCGCGACTTATTTATTAGGTTAATCACTAAGGCTTTAGCCTAAGCAGTATTAACAGGAATAGCTATTTCGATATTTCTCATGAAATCAACATTTGAATCTGAGAAATTATAATATTTATGAAAATAATCATTCCCTTTGTATTTTTTAATAGTTTCCGCTAATTTATCAAGTAAGTAAAAGCTAAATATAACAAGAAGATAAGATAATAAAAAATAGTAAATTGCCAACAATATAAACATAATTTATTTTGTATATAAATGTCTTATTGAACGTAATTTTACTAGTAAAATACACTTTTTTGGAAATCTGTAACAATAAAAAATGAAATCAAAACAAGCCAATAAGCTAAGTCAAACCAAGCAATGCTCTAATTGTCCATGGCTGCAAAATAGCAATCCCTATCAAATAAATGGATATTGCAGAGAAGATCATATCAAGCTTGAAAGTACAATATTGAGTGATGTGTCGCCAGAAAATCAAGTTTTAGCGATGCTGGAAGGTGATGATTTTCAGGCTATGCTTTGCCATCACAGCAAAAAAGATGAGAATAATTATTGCATAGGATGGTTACACAATCAATTAGAAAATAATAATATTAGATTGAGAGGTAGAATGGCAGAACTAAACAGCGATAACTAAAGATTTGATATTAACTAAAAAGTAGATGCCGAGCCTCGAAACTTGCATCCACTTCTATTTGTTGAACGTAGTATCTATTCCTAGGGCATAGGAAAGAGTTTGTCATGTCTAATAGCCATAATAACTTTTTTGCGATTAATTGACTGGTAATAAAGAATCTGGCAATTCTTGAAAATTGACATTAACTGCATTCAAGAATCCTTTAAGTTGTACGACTGTCATGGTTGGCTCTGCTAAACCCTTCTCCCAACGGCGTATCGTCGATACGGCAACGCCTATTTTTTGCGCTAACGCTTCTTGTGATAGTTGCGCGTCAAGCCTCATTTGTTTAAAAGGAGATTTGGTGATTTGTGGAACGCCTTGCTTTGGTCTTGTCATATAAATATTTTGTATCTTCTATTTTATTCTAACCTAAACAGTACCATTAAAGGTTAAGAAAAACCTAAAATCTTTAATTGGAGGGCGAATATAATCGTTTGTCACCGATTGGTATTATTTCATTTACAAAAACATGAAGATCGCGATCGCCTAACTCATGAGATGAATAGACAGTAATACCCCAGCCATAAGCTGCTCCCAATCGAGAAACTGTAGCATTGCCAGCATATCCATCTTGAGAGCAGACAATATAGTAAGCATCACAATCTCTTAATACCTTGAGTACTGCCAAATTGCCATCTGTTGGGTTGTCAAAATCTCTAAAGATACTGCAAGTATGATAAACTTTGTGACGTGATTCTCTTCTCCTACTTCCATTTCTAATATTTCTACATTAATCTGTTGAGCTATTTCTCTTAGTAGTTCTTTGAGCCTAATATCAACTTTTTCA
>NZ_JAAHGK010001562.1:0-1519 GCF_010672505.1 Okeania sp. SIO2B9
TTAAACGTTGACGAAACATACCTAATAAAAAAGATGCTTCGTCAACGTTTATTAGTTTTATTAGCTCAAGGAAGAGTCAAAGGATCTCAAAAAAATGGTAGATTCTAGAATTTCATTTAGTATTGTTCTTAAGTAAAATTAATTATCAAAATTGCCTTTTTATTAAAAACTAACTATTGTCCAACAGTTAAGGGAAAAAATTATGGGTACTAGAGAAGCATCTTTTTTATTAGGTATATCTCGTCAACGTTTATTAGTTTTACTTGCTCAAGGAAGAGTTAAAGGAGCTGAGAAAAAAGGTAGATTCTGGGAAATACCAGTTTCAGACAGTGGAATGCCTGTAATAATTCCGGCTCGGCGCGGTCCGAAAGGTATGTGGCGCAAGAGAGAAACTACTACACCAAAAATGATTCATGTCAATCAAAACAAAATTAAAAGTAATAAAGGTAAGCCTCCAACAGAATTGGAAGCTGTAGTGTCAGTCAAGCATGGCAGTGATAACCATTATGGTTATGAGTTATATATTTCAGGTCCTTGCCAAATAGTCTATCGACCTTACAAACCAGCAAGTTGTGGCGCTCATCTGTGGATTAATACTTTTCATTCTGTGCAATTTATAGATACTAAATCGAATCCAGCTACTGCAAGGCAACCTAGCAAACAAATCTACGTATAGTTTATTTCCATTTTAGAGTGGAAACAAGTGCGCCTGTTTGAGTCTAGAACGCTCAAAAAGCTTACGGGGTGACAAGTGTTTAAGGCTTTTGGGCATCACTACCGTTCTACCCAACTTATATTGACTTTTGATGACTTTTCTGCTAGGAGTTAAAAGTTAACAAAATATTGATTATGGATAACTAATGAGCGATCGCGAGATACCGAAAATTGATAAGAAGGGTCTCAGGGAATTTGGTCTAATAGTGGGTGGTGTTTTTGGCGGTTTATTCGGTCTATTACTACCGTTACTCCACAGACATTGGCCTCCTCCTGCATGGCCTTGGATAATTGCTACTCCTCTATTGGTATTGGCAATTGTTTCACCCCCAACTTTGGGACCTGTTTATAAGTTTTGGATGCGGGTGGGAATTTTCCTGAGTAAAATAATGACTCCCCTATGGATGGGGTTAGTATTTTATCTTGTAGTTATGCCAATGGGTTTGATTATGCGAATGTTTAAAAAAGACCCAATGGAACGACAATTGAATACTGAAACTTCAACTTATCGGGTGATGAGTCAATTAAAAACTAGAGAAAGTATGGAGCGACCTTTTTAAATGTTTGAAGGAATATTAGACTTTCTCAAAGACCTTTGGGGTTTTATGGGAGAGCGGAAAAAATATTGGTTATTACCTTTGATTATTACTTTAGTTTTGTTAGGAGCTTTGATTGTTCTGAGTCAATCTTCTGTAATTGCACCGTTTATTTATACTTTGTTTTAATTTGACGTTTAAAAAAGCGGTCAGCGGTCAGCAGTCAGCAGTCAGCAGTAAACGTTTAGAAGGGGACTGTTACTCTTCCA
>NZ_JAAHGK010001563.1:0-1518 GCF_010672505.1 Okeania sp. SIO2B9
CCCTACGCTTTTTCAATGATTAATAATTAATTATTGATTATTAATTATTACCTATACTTTAAAAGGAGAGGATTGACTAAAAGGAAAAATTTTTCTTTTTTATCCTTTAAAGGAAAGGCTTTAAACCTTAATTATTCGGTCAAGTAAAAAAAATCTGAGGATAGTAAAGAGCGATCGCAACACATAGGAAGGGGGACTTCTTAACAGTCGGGAAGGTCGTAATACATTATTTGTTCTGATAGGAACTGATGTTATTACCATACCTTTTTGCTCTGCTTGAATAATTGTTTCTAGGGTGTAAGTATAGGCATTAAAAACATTAAGTTGCATGGCAGTTTCTCGACTAAAAGCACAAAACACACTAGGTGCCTCAGGAATATTTGTATTACTAGCTATTCTTACTACCCAACTACCTAATTTTTGAAGTAATTTTTTAGTACGAGAAAAGTGTTTAGTTTGCCAAATTGGTCTCTCCCCAACTACAATTTCTGCCTGACCCCAAATAATAGGTTGAACTAAGTAGGGTATATCATCAGCACAATATTGATTATCAGCATCAGTATTCACAATAATATCTGTTCCTGCTTTTAGACTAGCTTCTAGACCTGCCATAAATGCTTTTGCTAAACCTTGGTTAGTGGGGAAATTCACAATATGGTCTACCCCATGTTCTTTGGCAACTTCAACTGTTCGGTCTTGACTACCATCATTGATGATTAACCATTGGATAATGTCTACTCCTGCTAACTTTCTAGGTAAAGCAGCAAGAGTTACTCCTAAAGACTCTTCTTCGTTGTAACAAGGAATTTGAATAATTAATTTTGTCATTGGACAGATATTTCTCCTAGGGGGTGTCAAAAAAATTTCAAAAAAGCAGAGGGTATTAATACCGTTTCACTAAAGTCAGAAGTCAGAACTCAGAAGTTAGAAGTGATATTTTAGGTACTTAAAACTTCTACTGTACAGTAATTTCAGTCTATTATTTGACTTCATCAGCCACCAACTATTTGTGACATTTTTTAAGTGAATTAGTATAAGGAGGTCTCCTTTCTTTTGCCTGCTTCGAGCAAAGCTGCTCTAAAAGGTTGTTAAGAGCAACTGGCCATTAAATATAGTGTTTTGGAATAGATTATCATCACTTTGTCTCTAAAGTATTAAATACTGTAGCAATAGCAATAAGTTTGATAATATTGGCCAAGTTAGGTATAAGTTAGGCCACTTGGTGCACAAAAGTTATAATTTATAACAGAAGAAATGAAGAAGGCTTTAGTTTTCTGGGAGAGAAGGAAAAATCAGACAACGCCAGATTTTTAAGCTTTTGAGATGTCTTCACCAACTTTTTCTTTGCTATAAAACAAAAATTCATCAACTTTATTAAAATTTTTTGGTTCCAAATTTTAAGTTTTACGGAAACAATTTCTGATCACAGAAAATATACATAAATAAGGTTAAATATTGAGATATAAAATTTTCTGGAAAATTGGCTATAGCAAGGAACGAGTTGGTTAGGACTTATGT
>NZ_JAAHGK010001564.1:0-1515 GCF_010672505.1 Okeania sp. SIO2B9
TGTCGAGAGGTACAACAATTATGGTCAAAATGGGAAAGCCAGGGCTTGTATATATTCTTTTTACCTAAGTATTGCTCAGAAATGAACCCAATTGAGCTGGAGTGGAAACATCTCAAAAAAGATGAATGATCAGCTCAAATGTTTGATGACGAGTTAGATCTTGCTTATGCAGTAATTGACGGTATTCAAGCTAGGGCAGAAAAAGAAAAGGGAAACTACAATACAGAACGTTTTAAATTTTACTCAAATCAAACTGCTTAAAATTTCTTTACATACTTTGGTTTTTTTTTCACCGACTTACTTATACGGATTGAAAAACCATGTAGTTACGATCTGTAAAAAGTTATAGTTGATTTGATCTAAAACAAATTTTGATTTTTTGCAGAGAACAATTTTTTGCCCAAAAAAGTATTGAGATTATTAAAAGTACCACCATAAGTAATAGTTGAACTATCATAGCCTTTCAGATTTACTTGATACTGCTTAAATATTTGATGCACATTTTCTAAATCGCAAATATACTGATAAGTACCTTCTCCCAAAGCAATATCCATACCAATTTCTTTAGTAGATGATTCTAGGCGAAATGCTGCATTTACAGTATCTCCCAAAGCAGTATAATCCGAGCGTTCACTACTACCAGCATTACTCACCATTGCATAACCTGTATTTATTCCTGCTCCTACTCTTAAAGGAAACGGTAAAGGGTAGATTTTACTTAGTTCTCTTGTTACTTCATATAAATCTTTGAGAGCTTGAAAAATACGAATCATTTCTGCACTACTAACTCCCTCAGCTCCATGAAACCAAACTGCCATAATCGCATCACCAATATATTTATCCACCCAACTTCCATTCTTCCTGATAATATCCCCTGCCTGCCGAAACCAACTACCAATAACTTCAGACAATACTCTCTCGTCCAGTTTTCTAGTCAGTACTGTAAAATCTCGGATATCCATTACCATCACTGATATTAGGCGACGAACATGCAAGGTAGCTGTAAAATCTTGAGAATCACCATCTATACCCGACTGTTTGTCCATTACTATGTCTGGACAATTAAATTGTAGTTCTGTTTGACCAAATACTAAGCGATCAGAATCCTTTAAAATTACAGGAATACTCACACGACGACTATTTACAAAAGAACCATTACGACTGCCTAAGTCAATCAGATAAAAATCTCCTTTGTCCATCTGTTGTATCATGGCATGGTTGCGGGATATCCATCTATCAGTCAGGACAAAAGTGTTATCTCTACCTCTACCAATAGTCCAACAATTATTTCCTACTAGAGGTAGGTAGCGATCGCCTGCTTCGGTACGAAGGATCATATGAGGAGGTTGCAAAGTCACGACAGTGGCACTCATGGTAACACAAGCTCAGCCTCAAGTTGAACTGACTGAGGTACAAAAACAGGAACTACAAACAGAGCTTCAAAAGTTACAAACACAGTTAAATAGTTTAATTGGTCGTACCAGGAATTTAGAAAATCAACTGGGTGTGAGAAAA
>NZ_JAAHGK010001565.1:0-1508 GCF_010672505.1 Okeania sp. SIO2B9
ACTCCTATTGCGCCATACGCAACAAAAGCAAATCTTGAGCAAAAACTCCTATTGCGCCATACGCAACAAAAGCAAATCTTGAGCAAAAACTCCTATTGCGCCATACGCAACAAAAGCAAATCTTGAGCAAAAACTCCTATTGCGCCATACGCAACAAAAGCAAATCTTGAGTAAAAACTCCTATTGCGACATACGCAACAAAAGCAAATCTTGAGTAAAAACTCCTATTGCGACATACGCAACAAAAGCAAATCTTGAGTAAAAACTCCTATTGCGACATACGCAACAAAAGCAAATGCGATCGAATTAAGTAAAAATTCTTATTGCGACATCCGCAATAAAAGCAAATGTTGTCGAAGTAATATAAATTTGTGACCGAAACTGTATATATCGAAACCAGTATAATTGGCTATCTAACTGTCAGATAGAGTAATAACTTAATCCTGATGGCTAATAGACAAATTACTATGGATTGGTGGGAAAAATACCGGGGTCATTTTACGCTGTACATCTCTCAGGTAGTTTTAGATGAAGTAGCTTAAGGAGATACTGTTGTTTACTAACACCAAAAAATATAGACTATCCTGGACAAACATCTACAAAATGTCTAGGATGTGAGACAATCTAAAGCAGAAAAATTAGGAACCTGACACGAAACTTGAGTTCATGTCAAAGCTATCACAAATATGATTGACACCCAAAGACTTGCTCTGCTAACCTTAGAGTGAAGTAATTCAATGTAAGTAATGGCCAAATCTCACGGTTCCTTAACAGGGATAGAAGCCAAAATTGAATACCATCCTGTTTTTGAGGAACTGGGAGAATTATATGAATCCTGGAAACGGTCTGCTGTTAACTGGATGCAAACTGAGAAGTTGTCAGAATCAGAAGTAGAAAAGCGTCTAATGAAGCTGTTTAACATCCAATGGGCATGGGCTGATTCAATTGCCACTGAAGCACGAACATGTTTAAACCAATTAAAAACAGCTAAGAATAATAATATCACTAAATTAGAGTTACAAATCCAAGCTAAAACAACTGCTGCCAAAAAACTCATCACTAAACTAGAAAAAACTTTAAAATTAGCAACAAAAAAAGGTTTTCCGCATCTACAAGCCCGAAATAAATTTTTTCATCAATTGCTAGGTTTAAAGAGTAAAATTCAGAAAATAGCTAGTCTGAAACGAAAATTAAAGAAGTTAAAAAACACAGAACGTTTACATATTTGTTTTGGGTCACAGAAATTATTTAATGCTCAACATAATTTAGCAGAAAATGGATATAAAACCAAAGAAGAATGGAGTGTAGATTGGAGCAAAAAACGCTCAGGCAGATTTTTATGTGTAGGAAAATCTCAGCCAGGGGGTGGAACTATGCTCAAAGTTTTTCCATTATCAAAAAATTCAGTCTGAATTAGTCGAACAACGACAGTTACTCAGAACTATTGTAGATACTTTGCCCCAAGCTATTTTCTGGAAAGACTGCAATAGTATTTACAAAGGTTGTAA
>NZ_JAAHGK010001566.1:0-1507 GCF_010672505.1 Okeania sp. SIO2B9
CGTCGCCGCTGTTGTCTGGAGTGAAGCCGATGAAATCATGCCATTCTTTAGCAACGGCTTTGCCGGCAGGATTGCCGTAGGTAGGAGTTGTCTCAACCTCGTCTACACCACCGACGAAAAGTACTTGTACGGAAAGGGGCGATGGAGGCATAACAACTTCAGTGTGTTCAAAATTACTTGGGGTGAGAATCCCCATGTAATTTTGAACACCGTGTAGACGGTGGGGTATTAAACCCACAAAGAAAATGATAATCTTGCCAATAGTTTTGAAGCTCAATGGTGCGTTACGACGGATTGTTCAATACCTTTCATTGTGAGTGATTAATGCAGTCTAACGCACCCTACTGGATCTAATTAGGCTCGTAGTAGTAGATATCTAGACTAAAATTGTGGGTAAAAAAACCTAACCCCCCAACCCCCTTCCCTACCAGGGAAGGGGGAGAAGACTTCCCCCCTCTCCTTGCAGGAGAGGGGTCGGGGGAGAGGTCTTCATTGACTCAAATTTACCCACATTTTAAAGCTAGACAAGCTACTACTAACGTTCCAAAAGTACATAAAGAAATGGATCTAAAGTATCCAATAATTCCTTAACCTCCTCCCAACACCTATCCTTGCTCACCGCTTCTAAAGTAATCGGGTCTAATGGTCTAATCTTGACCAACCGTTCTACCAAAGATTCAACAGTACAAACCCCATCCCACAGAGGCAGCAGACAAACAGCAATACTACTATCTATATGGATAGGTTTTAAAGTGGGCAACTTCACATAACTGCTAATCTCGAAAGGTTGATGGTTATTGATACAGTTAATTAAATCCTCCCTAGCTTGAGAATTTCGTAACTGAGGATGAAGATGTACCTTGGCCTTTTGCCAATCAGAGTCAGTCCATTCAGAAACTGGCACAAAAGATTGACCTTTTTGGGGATGACCACACCAAAAGTCCAACAAGCGGTGCATCGGTTGTAAAAGTTCAAATAAATGCAGTCGTTCCTCAACAGAAATTTCTGGTAAACTCATTCCCAGAAAAGCTGGCAATTCATCCTCACTTTTAAACAAATCTAAAATTTCCCACTGTCGCCATTTCACCATACTAATAAATTCTAAATCCGCACTTTTTAAAGCAGCAAAAATTTCCGGGATAGTATAACCTTTATCTCCCAGTAATAAATAATTACTCAGTATCCATTCTTCATTTTTTGCCCTTTCCGGCTTCCAAACTTGCCGTTTAAGAGTAATTGAATCTTTCAAAGCATCCAAAGTTTCTCGTGCTAGTTCCATTTCCATTTCTCCAGGATTTTCATTCATTAATCCCATCATTTGAAAAACTTCTTGCACCTTAAAATAGTTATGGCGTTGGAGGGAACTATGGAGATTTGTTCTAATAATTCCATCAGGTTTTAAAACAGATTTCATTCCCTGTAAACCTGCAACTATATCTGGCAATAAATACAGAACTTCATCACAATTAATATAGTCAAACTCTAAACCTAAACTTGGCAGTTCTTC
>NZ_JAAHGK010001567.1:0-1506 GCF_010672505.1 Okeania sp. SIO2B9
GAAGAAGGAGACAGGAGACAGGAGACAGGAGACAGGAGGAAAATTACATGGGGATTCTAACCCCAAGTAATTTTGAACACCGTGTAGACGGTGGGGTATTAAACCCACAAAGAAAATGATAATTAATAATTAATACCTCTTCTTAAAAAGAAGAGGATTGGTTAAAAGGAATTTTTTTGTTCTCTTGGTCGATTGGATATGGCGTACTTCCGAATGCTCCGCATTCATGTCGGCGACAGCCGTTAATGTAGTTGTGCGCTAGCTAAACGACCGCTTTTTCTTCTTGAAAGGAGAGGCTTTAAACCTTAATTTTTCGGTAATATATGTTAGAGTTAACAAAAAAAGCACCAAGTTATCAAAAAACAGCAAGTGTAATTATACCCACCCGAAACGAAGCTGGTACTATTGAAGATTGCATTACTAAAATGCCAAAACTAGGCAAACATACAGAAATTATATTTATTGAGGGTAATTCCTCAGACAATACTTGGGAAGAAATTAAGAGAGTTAAGAGTTTATATGAGGAGCAATGGGATATCAAAATATGTCAACAGAATGGTAAAGGAAAAGGCGATGCTGTTCGTCAGGGTTTTAACATGGCAACAGGTGATGTTCTGATTATTCTAGATTCTGACTTAACTGTTCAACCAAAAGAATTAACCAAATTTTTCGAGGCGATCGCTTCAGGTGATTGCCAATTAGCGAATGGATCGCGACTTACCCATTCAGTATCATTGAAAGCGATGCCATTGGTGAATCAACTTGCTAATCGCTTTTTTGCTAAACTGTTATCAATTGTATTGGGAGTTGAAATTAAGGATGCCCTTTGTGGAACTAAAGCTATTACCAAAGAAAACTATCTCCAGATAGTTGCTAATTGGCAAAACTTTGGTAAATACGATCCTTTTGGGGATTTTGATTTGCTCATTGGGAGCAAAAAATTTGGCTTAACTATTCAGGATGTTCCTGTAGAATATTTACCAAGAACTTATGGGAAATCAAATCTTAAACATATCCAAGGCGGTTTCCAACTTTTAAAAATGATTTTATATACTGCTTCAGAGGTTAGGAGGTGAGAAATTAATGCAATAATGCAATTTTTTCAGAAATTTTTAGTATTTATCTATAGCCTAGTTAATAATACTGGTTTACTAAGAAATCTATAGACTTGATTTTCTCTAAAAGCTGATAGCTGTTTGCGTTTGCGTAGCATGACCTAGGAAAGTATTCCGGAACGGAAATGCTAAAAACTAATACCTATTTAAGTAGGGCTTGCTGATTAATTCTCGCGCGTATTGAAAGATAAAGGCTTTAGCCTTTTTGGGTTGGAGAAAGTACCAGCTTTTCAGTGGAAAGAGCTGCAAAAAGCTAGTATTTTGGGATGATTATGGCAGAAAAATCTATGGACAGTTTTTCCGACGACTTCCTCTATAATTCCCATTTCTCCTGTACATCGCTAATCCGATGGCTCCCTTACCTGATATCAAATCCGGTTGAATAGTACTA
>NZ_JAAHGK010001568.1:0-1505 GCF_010672505.1 Okeania sp. SIO2B9
AAACCCTGCCTTTTAAGGGGATAAAAAGTGGTCGTTAGCGGAGCTTCCCGTAGGGTGGGATGGCGATCTTCGGAGCGGGTCTGCACTCTTCGGGTCTCCTCGCCATATCCAATCAACCAAGAGAAAGAAAATTCTGCATCTTCTCGCTTCCCTATTGCAGGAGGTACTGATAACGTAGTTCCTCTGTAAAGAGGCTAATTGTTAACGTTTACGCAGGATTCCCATAGGAAAGTTCCTCCGGCAGTAGGTTAACTGAATTGACTTTCTCCTAAATACTGACTACTCATTACTTATTTATTCTGATATTTATAAATTTGTGCAATATTTGTAAAAAATTCTAAATTTATAGATGAAATTATGAAATTTTTACCCCTATTATCTCATACTATAGCAATCATATTTCAGTTGTAATATTTTAGTATTAATTAGGAGTCAGGAGTCAGAATATAAAAGGATTTTGATTGGTATTAATTGTTATTAAACATCTCATAAATCATTCCTGATTGCTATATAATGCTGTGAATATTTTCTACAAAACCATGAAGAGGATTGCTATAAATTGCTGAGTTAATTTGATATTAATTTATACATTTCTTACCTTTCTTACCTTTTAGATAAAATTTATATTGTGTTTTAAATCACATAGTATATATACTATAAGTCACATTAAATCAAGAATATAAATCACAGTTATTTCAGTAAAAATACGGAAAAATAGAATTGTCAATTTTATTCTCATCCGAAATTTCATGTATTAAGACTGAAGCAGAATGTAGTAGTTAATTAATTATGTCAAAGTGTGCTGAAATACTTATTTGTAATTCTATGGTACTAAAGCTGATCGCTCCATAATCAATTTTCTAAATTAAGTAATTACCCTGACCGGATTTATCAGCATATCTATTGAAAGATTTGTTAATTTTTGTAAAGAATAAATATTGACTCAAAATTCATGCTAATTATATCAATCAACCAATGAACAAAGAAAAGTTAGAGCAGTTGAATGCATTAACTAAAATAATGATTGTCAGTTTTCTGTGGCATGGTTCTGGTTTAATGAAATCTAGTCAACCTACTAAAACGGAGCAGAACACTACAAAGCCATCTCAGACAGATGAAATAAACCATCCTGAGCAAAAATAATGATGATGTGGGTGTTGCTGAACTAACACCACATTATTTCCTAAAGAAGATATTCTCTCAAAATACGATTACGTTTTGGGTCTTCCAACTTTTTCAATGCCTTAGCTTCTATTTGTCTAATTCTTTCTCTCGTTAAATTAAAAGTATCACCGATTTCTTTCAGGGTTTTTTCTTGACCATCATCCAATCCAAATCGCATTTGTAAGACATTTCTTTCCCGTTCAGTTAAAGTGTTGAGAACAGTTTCTACATCTTCTTGTAGGCAATTTTCAAAGACATATTTTGCTGGTGTTTCTCCATCAAATTCGATCACTTCCTTATAGATGGTATTTTCTCCTTTGCCTATAGGAATCTCTAAAGAT
>NZ_JAAHGK010001569.1:0-1504 GCF_010672505.1 Okeania sp. SIO2B9
ATCTTGATTATGCTCAAAATAAGCATAATCAAGATTTTTATCTAGTTCAAGAACTGATAATAGGTCACGATTTAAGCACAGAAATGAGTCAGCCTTGGAATGAAGCTAAAGTGCTAAATTTTTTGTCAGAAATTTTAGAAGTTTTAGCTTTTGTACATCAAGATGAGGTAATTCATCGAGATATTAAACCAGGGAATATTATGCGGCGAGACCGCGACCAAAAATTAATGTTAATTGACTTTGGTGCAGTTAAAGAAGTAAGTAATATTGTAGTTAATTCTCAGGGAAAATCTAGTAGTACAATTGCAGTAGGTACTCCTGGTTATATGCCTGTGGAACAAGCACAAGGAAGACCACAATTTGCTAGTGATATTTATGCTGTGGGTATTACTGCAATTCAAGCTTTGACAGGAGTTACACCCAGGAATTTTATCCAAGATGAACTAGGTGAGATAGACTTGCAAAAATTAGTTCCTAATATCAGTGAAAAGTTAGCTAATTTTCTAACAAAAATGGTTAGGGTTAATTGGAAACAGCGTTACTCGGATGCTGCTGTAGCTTTACGAGCATTACAGGGTAATATTGAACCGATTTCTGGAATATTAAATTGGATTTTATTAAAGATAACTATTGGTTTGATTTGTCAGCATAAAAATTGCGATTTTAGTATTTTTCAAAGTTGTCTAGATTTTTTTGTAGACCGCCTTCAGCAAAATAGCACTTCTGTGAATTGTGAGCTTTACAAAACTGTTAGTATGTCGCTATTAAAGGCACAAGAAAAAATTGCTATTGAATATAGAAATCAGATTGGAGGTTCTTTTCCGACAATACTTCAATATTCACCATTTCATTCTGAGCAAAAACGAAAAAATTTGGGTTGGGTGAATCGTAAAATATCTAAGTTGAGAAGTGAATTTAAAAAAATCAATCAAACAAAATATGTTACAAATTTTCCTGAAGATATTAGTTGTTTGTTAATTCCTTTACCTCCTGTAGATGAAATTAAGAATTTATGCCAAAGTTTTATTCTGGTTTTACTCCAGGGAGATGAACCAGATGGATACTTAGAAAAGCTGCAAAGAGATGTGGGAGGTTTATTAAACTTAGTAGCTGTTAATTTCATGCAAGAAATGCGCGATAATCAAATAGTGAAAGAAATTTTTGAATGCGATTTTTTAGGAATAATTAATCAACAATTATCAGGAGATAAATTGACTCTAGAAGATTTAGAGAAGTCTCTCCAGAAAGTTAGATTAGAATTAACTGAATTAAGGATTCAGCAGGAAAAAGCAAAAACAATGATTATCTCGCCACCTATTAATTTTGGTGTGACACTACCAGGTAATTCACAAGTTGATGGGATTCAATAGGAACCATAACCGAAGATGGCAAAAGGGCTTGGGTGTTTCCCAAAAAACCAAGTGGTCGTTTTTATGAGTATCGCAAATATGTGAGTTATGTACTCTTGCTTTTTCTTTTGGCAGCTCCCTTTGTAAAAATAAAT
>NZ_JAAHGK010000157.1:0-8488 GCF_010672505.1 Okeania sp. SIO2B9
TGCTAAAATAGTGCATTATGGTAGGGACGTTCCATGGAACGTCCCTAGGGGATATGGAGAGATGGGGAGCAAAATTGTTGTTGGGTTACTCTGACGGGATCTTGCTACGTTATAGCTATTAATCCCTATATCCGTGGCATAATTGGTGTGAGCACCTCAACCTAACCTACACTTATTGCAACATTTTAGCTGTGTCAGTCCACTACATTAATGCACTGACAACTGTAAAAAAGGTCGAGCAATGGAAAACAGTAAATTTCTGAGTCACAGTACAAAAATTTACTTAGACAGAAACCTGCAAATCATCATTGGGATAACATTGATAGCAGTCTTAGGTTCAGCAGGTAGTATTGGACCAGTATTGCCAACAATGGCATCAGCACTGCAAATTCCTCCAGAAAAAATAGGATTAGTGATTACAGCATTTGTTGTACCCATCGCCATTGGAACTCCCATCTTAGGAGTATTAGCAGATCGCTTTGGGAGAAAACAAATACTCATTCCCTCATTATTATTATTTGCCATCGCCGGAGTTGCTTGCAGTTTTGCTCCCAATTTTCGCACATTGCTAGAATTGCGGTTTCTCCAGGGTGTAGGAGCTGCTAGTTTAGAATTCCTCGCACTTACATTAATCAGCGATTTGTATGCAGGCAAAAGTTTAACATCAGCAATGGCATTCAACGCTAGTATGATTGGTATAAGTTTGACAGTGTATCCTCTAATAACTGGATGGTTAGCAACATGGGGATGGCGCTATCCTTTTTTACTGCCATTGCTCGCAGTTCCAGTTGTACTTGCTGTTATTTTTTTCCTAGAATTACCCTCCTTTAAAAAAACACCAAAATTCCGTTTGAGAGTATATTTAAGAAATATTTGGCATAGTGTTAATAATAGGCAGGTATTAGGATTGTTGTTTGCAGTAGTTGCTTTATTTATATTACTATTTGGTGCTTATTTTACTTATATTCCGATTTTAGCTGCAGATATTTTTGCAGGTTCTAATGTGGCAATTGGAATTATTTTAGCAACTATGGCGCTATCTTTAGCATTTGTGTCTTCTCAGGTAGCATTATTTTCCCAATCTATATCAGAGTTTACCCTAATTAAAATTTCATTTGTACTTTATACTTTGGCAGTAATAGTTACTCCATTCCTACAAAGTATGTGGTTATTATTAATCCCTAGTATTTTGTTTGGAGCTGCTCATGGAATGTGTTATCCTGCTACTCAGGCATTGTTAGGAAAACTCGCTCCTCCAGATTATCGCGCTGGTTTTATGGCTGTTAATGCTACGGTTTTATCTACAGGACAAGCATTAGGTCCGTTGTTAGCTGGAGTTGCTTTTGGAATTTGGGGAATGGCTGGAGTTTTTTATGCTGCGGCTGGTTTTTCTGTTTTGAGTTTGGGGTTAATTAGTAAACTTTTTGTGACTATTGAATAAGCATTCAGCGGTCGGCATTCAGCTATCAGCTTTATTACCTTTAGTGGACAATTTAAGCTCGTTGTTCTTGTGCTTCAATGTTCAAAAATGTAGTAGAAGTTAAGCAAATACTTTGAGTATTTTTTCATATATTTAGCAATACAAAAAAATGAGTATAAGTATACAGAGAAAAATCGGCGTTACTACCTGGATATTTGGTCATAATAAATTAGAAAAAACTGCCAATATTATTTCAGAGATGGGTTTTGATGGAGTGGAATTATATGTAGATATTAATCAAACTCAACCTCAAAATGTGAAAAATATTTTGGCAGATAATGGGTTAGAAATATTTTCCATGACTCCTAGTAATGTGGATTTGGGAAGTAGCGATCGCCAAACAAGAACAGTAGCTCTAGATTACTATAAAAAGTTAATTGATTATGGAGCGGAATTAGGAAATCCCATCATTACTTGCCATGAATATATTCAGAGTCAGATGGGAACTACTTATGCAGGTTCAAGAGATAATTTAATTGCTTCTTGTCAAGAATTAGCAGTTTATGCAGAAAAAGCCAAAATAAAATTAGGTTTTGAACCCCTGAATCGTTATTTATGTCGTTTCATTATGAATAGCAATGATGTTTTATCTTTACTGGCAGAAATTAAGGAGCCAAATATGACTGTTATTCTAGATACCTATCATGGCAATTTAGAAGAAGCAAATTTAGTTGAAGCTATTCAAAGATGTGGGGATAAACTGAGTGTTTATCAAATCGCTGATTCTAACAGAAAAGGCATTGGTTTTGGCCATACTAATTTTGCCGAACATTTCGACGCACTTGATGAGATCAAATTCTCCGGTCCGATAATTCTGGAATGTGCTAAACCTCGACAAACACCAGGTTCAAAAGAAGAGATAGATTTGGATGAATTAACATTTCATTTGTCAGTCAGTAAAAAATGGATTGTGAATCAAACAAAAGTATTAGTTGCTAATAGTTGATTTATGGTTAGTAGTTTTGCTCTAGCCCTAAATTAATGTTAGGATATTCCCTCTATTTTCTTTTTATACAGTAATGCTGCGCAAATAGTCTAAACTTATTGTACTAACTAAAAAAACGTACTGCTATATTAAGTATTTGAGGAGCCAAAGCCCAACTACTTGTCCTGACCAAAAAACATACTGCTATGTTAAGTATTTGGTAAGCATTCAGCCGTCAACTATTGCTTTTAATTTTAGATAAAAGCTTTACTAATTGAGTCAGAATTTATACTTACTATAAAAGCTGCCTGAAACAGTCTATATTCATTAAAATCCTCTTTTTTTTGCTGAAATATGACTGCTAATAGCTGAATGCTTAAAGTATTTGAGGGGCTAAAGCCCAACTACAAACAATTTTTGTTGGGTTTCCTACGTCTACCCAACCTACGCTTATTGTTTCCTTTAAATACTACGAATTAAAATTAGGATAAAACAAAATGAATCCCATCTATCAAGACTTAAAAGAAAAACATATTTTAATCACTGGTGGTAGTAATGGAATTGGCGAAGCTTTAACTAAAACATTTGCCGAACAAGCAGCAGAAGTTACAATTTTAGATAAAGATTATGAAAGAGGTTTAAAAGTAGCTGAAGAATGCCAACAATATCATTGTAAAGTCAACGTCTATGGAATAGATTTAACTGATAGTGAAGCTTTAACAGAAACTTTAGCTAAAGTTAAAAAAGACAAACCAGTAGTAAATGTTTTAATTAACAATGCTGGTTACGACCCCCGATGTAATTTGCTAGAAATGTCAGCACAACAATGGAATGATTTATTTCAATTAAATGTTGTACATTATTTTATTACCTGTCGAGAATTATTACCAGAAATGATTAATGCTGGTGGCGGTAGTATTATTATGACAAGTTCTCACCTAGTTTGGATTGCCAAACCAGATATGGTTGCTTACAATGCTACAAAAGCAGCAATAGTAGGTATGGTTCGGACTTTAGCAGAAGCAGTAGGCAAACACCATATTCGGGTAAATTCTGTAGCACCAGGTTGGATAATGACAGAAAGGCAACTCCAACAGTGGGTGACACCAGAAGCAAAACATAAAACTGTACATGAGTTACAATCAATTCCCATAGAATTAACACCCCAAGAATTAGTCGGAACATATTTATTTCTCGCTTCCGATACATCCAGAGCAATAACTCGTCAGACCATAGTTGTAGATGCAGGGTATGCACAGACTTAATACACAAGTCAAAAGTCAAAAGTCAAAAGTAAGAATCTGACCAGGTTCAGTTATTCTTCAGTTTTGGCTTTGTTGCATGAAAGTCGCGTTCTTAACATCCATTCCGCACCTATATTGCTCTGTTTCGCAATTATTAATGTTCTATTGATCTATTGTCCAATAGTTATTGCTCTGCACAGAAAGCGATCGCTATACACAAGTCAAAAGTCAAAAGTCAAAAGTTAAAAGTAAGAATCTGACCAGGTTCAGTTATTCTTCAGTTTTGGCTTTGTTGCATGAAAGTCGCGTTCTTAACATCCATTCCGCACCTATATTGCTCTGTTTCGCAATTATTGATGTTCTATTGATCTATTGTCCAATAGTTATTTGTCTGTCTATCAAACCTCAAAGCTTTTACCTGTAAAAGTTTCAGCGTTTTTTTGTTAAGCATTGATGTTCTATTGATCTATTGTCCAATAGTTACAGCAGTTTCCGCGCGTTATCAAGTACATATGCGGAGCAAGTGCGACAGCTATATACTTTCATGCAACAAAGCCTTATTTAATTATTAATTATTAATTATTCGGTAAATATATCTATAGCGCTACCCATTAAGGTTAGGATATGAATAGAAGCTGAAACCCTTTTTTATTCCCCTGTTGCCTGTTGCCTGTTGCCTGTTGCCTTGCGCGTAACGCTAAAGCGCAACTACAAACAAAGACTATGTCTCAAAAATCAACTATGGGTATTAACAAAACTTTATTAATTATGGCAATGGTCGGTGGAGCTGCAGTTGCCAACTTATATTACAATCAACCCCTATTAGCAATAATTGCCGAAAGCTTCCATGCTCCCACTCAGCAAGTTGGGTTAATTCCCATGATGACACAAATAGGTTATGCCTTGGGATTACTGCTATTTGTGCCCTTGGGCGATATCATAGAACGACGACGCTTAATTGTGACAATGCTGATAGCAACTGCTCTAGTTTTACTAACAGCAGCTATCTCTCCTAATATTAGTTGGTTAATTGTTGCAAGTTTACTTATTGGTATGACTACAATAGTGCCCCAACTTGTTGTACCGTTTGCTGCTTTTTTAGTAGAACCGGGAAAACGTGGCAAAGCTGTCGGAACTGTGATGAGTGGTTTATTCATTGGGATTGTTTTAGCTAGAATGACTAGCGGATTCGTCGGAGCAAATTTTGGTTGGCGAGCAATATATTTCTTTGCTAGTGGGTTGATGATATTAATAGCAGTAGTATCAATATTTGTACTGCCAAAAGCAAAACCTTCTGTCACTCTCTCATACCCTAAATTAATTCTTTCTTTGGGGCAAATAATTCGAGAACAATTATTATTGCGACAAGTAGCTTTAATTGGGGCAATGTCTTTTGCTGCTAATAGTATTTTCTGGAGTACAATGGCATTTTTCCTGAAAGCGCCACCCCTAAACTACAGTAGTAAAGTAGCAGGAATGTTTGGTTTGGTTGGTATTGTTGGAGCTATAACAGCGATAATTGCTGGTCGAATGGCAGATCGAAAAAATCCTAGATTGATTTCTATGTTAGGTGTTGTGATTTCTAGTTCATCATTTTTAGTATTTTCTTTAGCAAGATATGAATTATGGGGTTTAATTTTGGGAGTGATGTTGTTAGATTTGGGAGTACAAACAACTCAAATCTCTAACCAAGCACAAATTTATAGTTTGCCTGCCAAAATACATAGTCGTCTGAATACAGTTTATATGGTTTCCTATTTTGTAGGAGGAGCTATGGGTTCTTACTGTGGTAACTATGCTTGGAGTAATTGGCAATGGAACGGAGTTTGTGGCGTTGCTTTATTTGTTCTCGTTTCAGCTTTGAGTATTTTATACTTTACAATTTTCTGGAAAAAACCAAAGCAACAACTTTTGAGTCTTAGATCGACAAGATGAAATTTTTGTGCAACCCCCTATAGCTCCAGTAGTGGATTGTTTGATCTTAAATGGTGCATTAGGGAGTAGGGGAGTAGGGGAGTGGGGGAGTAGGGGAGAAAAATTGCTGTTGGGTTTATCCTGCGGATAAGCTCCGAAGATCGCACTTCCTCAACCTAACCTACGCCTATTGCACCATTTTAGATGTGTCGCTCCAGTAGCTTTCGTAGTTGTGCTAAAGCACTCCAAATATCTCTAGCAGCGCTAAAGCGCAACTACAAACTCAGACTTTTTTATAATTATTGCAACCAACTTTACCGAAAAAAGGAGAGGTAATTCTAAATTCTAAATTCTAAATTCTAAATTCTTGAAATCCTATCCGTTTTAAAGGAGAAGTAATATCATGTCCGCTGGTATCGTTTGTGTAAAATCAAGGGTGAATATCTACAGGAAATTTACGTTTTTTCAAGCTTTTAAGCCTTCTTCCCTCTTCCCTCTTCCTTCTTCCTTACTTCACTATACAATACCGATGCTACCGGACATGATATAATTCTAAATTCTAAATTCTAAATTCTAAATTCTTAAAACCTACACTTTTACACAACAAAATAAATAGGAATTTTAACTATGCGTGCTATACGTGCCATTCGCTTTTATAATTTTGGCTCTCCGACGACTCAACTCAAACTTGAAGAACTTCCCACTCCTGTTTTGCAACCAGGTGAAGTGTTGGTTGAAGTTCATGCAGCATCTATTAATCCCAGTGACGTGAAAAATATTTTGGGAGTTATGGAAAATACTACTCTTCCACGCACACCCGGTAGAGATTTTGCTGGAGTTGTCGTCGCAGGTGAGCCAAATCTAATTGGTACTGAAGTTTGGGGAACAGGAGGCGATATTGGATTTATCCGCGATGGTTCCCACGCTTCTCATTTGGTATTACCTGTAGCAGCAATACAACCCAAACCTCAAAATATATCCATGATACAAGCAGCAACTATCGGAGTTAGATATATTACCGCTTGGTTATCTTTGATTGAAGCAGCAAATTTACAACCAGGAGAAACTGTTTTGGTAGTGGGAGGAACAGGTGGGGTTGGCAAAGCTGCAATTCAAATAGCAAAATGGAAGGGAGCTAAAGTTTTAGGTACAGTGCGACGGGAATCAGATTATTCAATAGTTGAAACATCTGGTGTTGATATCGTTATTAATTTGGCAACGGAAAATCTTAATTCTGCTGTTTTAGCTGCTACTGGAGGTAAAGGTGTGGATGTTGTATTGGATACAGTGGGGGGTTCTATGTTGGAAAATAGTATGTTGACCCTCAGTCCTAGAGGTCGTTTGGTCGCTATTAGCGCTCCACCAAAAGAAGCGAAAATTTGTTTTGACCTCCGGGATTTTTATCACCGGGAGTTGCGCTTGTTTGGGGTAGATAGTCGAGCTTTTGACGTAACTCAATGTGGGGAAATTTTGGCAGAACTCAATCCCTTGTTTGAAACAAATGCTATTTTACCACCAGAAGCGATCGTTACTTACCCACTTAGGGGAGGAATAATTGCCTACGAACAAGTACACAATAGAACTAATGTTTCTCAGCTAGTTTTAACTACTAATATGTAGTAATATCATGTCCGGATAATTAGTAGACATCTCCAGAAAAGAGGCAGTAGGCAGTAGGGGGAAAGAATTGATAATTTCTGTATGATAATTGATTTGATTTTTGATTATTGGAGATGTCTAGTGATGAAAAAACTTTCTCCTTTTTTTTCCTTCTTCTTCCCTCTTTTTTTCTCCTGACTCCTGAGTTCCCCTCCTGGGAGGGGGAGGGGCGAGGGGTGGGTTGACTCCTGACTCCTCCGTCGTTAAATTTTTATACCTCCGAGACTCGAAAACTGTTGTAAGATGAGACAGTTTATTGATTAATCAAGGAAAAGTGTCTCAAAGCACAAAAAATTCTATCAAAATTTACCAAGATTCTAATTTTCAGATTATTATTGGAATCACTTTAATCGCACTTTTAGGCAGTGGTGCTATAAGTCCTATTCTACCTTCAGTAGCTGAAGATTTGAATGTTTCTCCCGAACATATTGGTTGGGTAATCTCAGCATTTGTTATTCCTATTACTATTGGTAGTCCAATCTTTGGAATATTAGCTGACCGTTATGGCAAAAAGCAAATTTTGATACCTGCTTTACTCTTATTTGCAATTGGTGGAACCATTTGTTCATTAGCTCCCAATTTTCAGACCTTAATAGAGTTTCGTTTTGTACAAGGAATTGGTGCAGCACCACTAGAATCATTAGTTTTAACATTAATTAGTGACTTTTATCGCGGCAAATTACTGACAGTAGCGATGGCTTTTAATGCCATGAATATCGGTCTTGCTTTAACTATTTATCCTTTAGTTAGTGGTGGGTTAACTACCTGGGGATGGCGCTATCCTTTCTTATTATCTTTGATGGCTATTCCCTTAAGTTTTTGGGTTTTATTTTATTTAAAAATTCCGGCAAGACCTAAGCAAAAATCATTTAACTTAAAAAAATATTTGAGAAACATTTGGCAAAGTATTAATAATTATCAAGTAGGGGGTTTGTTAATAGTAATTGTTTCTATTTTTATTCTCTCATTTGGTTCTTGTTTAACCTATATTCCTTTATTTGCAGATCGCCAGTTAGGAGCAACTCATATTGTAATCGGAATTATTTTAGCAAGCAGAGCTCTTGCCTTTGCATTTGTTTCATCTCAATTAGGGCTATTTGCCAAGTCCTTATCTGAAGTTACTCTAATCAAAGTTGCATTTGTTATTTATTGTATTGCTTTTATAATTATTCCAACAGTTAATAATATTTGGCTGCTATTTATACCTTCCATTTTATCTGGTTTTGCTCATGCTATGATATTTTCCTCAACTCAGTCTTTATTAGA
>NZ_JAAHGK010001570.1:0-1499 GCF_010672505.1 Okeania sp. SIO2B9
ATTCGACCCGTAAACATACAGGCTCGATGAGGCAACTGGGGCAAATGAAGCGCTCAAAATCTCAAAGTGCGGACTTTGTTGACGGGGACTTAGAAACCCCGTCCGTCTACACGGCGGGGTAGTTCATTCCTCTATCCTGCGGGGCAACTTTGTGGATAGAAACTCATTCTCCGGTGCAATTTGTGGATACTAAGTTTAATCCTTCAAAAGCAAGGCGACCTTATAGATATACCTGACTTTAAACATTTCAAGTTTTCAGTAAAACCAAGCGCGATACAATGTTTGGTAAAAATTCCTGTTGCTTGTTGCCTTCAGATTTTTTCAACAGCTCCTAAATAAACTTCGATAACTCTTGCATCATTCTGCACCTCATCCATAGTTCCTTCACAAAGTACAGAACCTTGATGTAAAACAGTTACTTTTTTGGCTATTTGACGCACAAATTCCATGTCATGTTCAATCACAATAATTGAATGACTGGCAGCCAAGTTTAACAAAAGAGAACCTATATTTTCTGTTTCTTCATCAGTCAAACCAGCTACGGGTTCATCTACTAATAATAGTTCGGGAGATTGAGCAACTAACATACCTATTTCTAAACGTTGTTTTTCACCATGAGATAAAAAAGCTGCTTTAATATTTGCTTTTCCAACTAAATTTATAGTTTCCAATAAACCAGCAACACTTCTAATTTCTGCGGAAGGAACTTTACGAAATAAAGTAGCAATTACTCCTTTATGGCGATTAATAACTAAATCTAAATTTTCTCTAACAGTTAAATTTAGATATACTCTAGGTGTTTGAAATTTACGCCCAATTCCCATACAAGCTATTTTATGTTCGGGAATTTTCATTAAATTATCACCTCTAAATAATACTTTTCCTATTGTTGGTTGAACTTTGCCAGTAATTACATCTAAAAAAGTAGTCTTTCCAGCTCCATTCGGACCGATAATAACTCGCAATTCACCAACATTTATAGTGAAATTGAGGTTATTTAGAGCCTTAAAGCCATCAAAACTAACAGTTAAATTTTGAATTTCTAAAATTTTTTCTATCACGGTTTTTATCAGTTATTAGTTATTAGTTATTAGTTATCAGTTATCAGTAGATATCTCCAACAATAAAAAATAAAATCAATTATCCCACAGAAATTATCAATTATTTCTCCCTTCTTCCTACTCCCTCTTTTCTGGAGATATCTAGTTATCAATTATACAGCAGATTTCATTGTGCTACTTTTGAACTTCAAATGGTATCAAAGGTAAGATAGCTGTACTACTTTTGAATTTCAAATGACTATCACAGGTAAGATAGCTGTATTACTTTTGACTTTTGACTTTTGACTTTTGACTTTCAAGAAGCGATCGCAACTTTAGCCAAGCATATTCTTGCCACCAACCGACTATTCCATTAGGTAATATTGTCACGACTAATAAAAATAACGCACCTTGAAAAAATAACCAGATTTGGGGAAATTGTTCGCTTAAAAAGTACGA
>NZ_JAAHGK010001571.1:0-1499 GCF_010672505.1 Okeania sp. SIO2B9
CTAAACCTTTCTTTTTTCTGCTATACATTATTTATAGACTAACTACAGGATAAAATGGTGAAAATCTAGTATTTTTCAACAAATTCATAGATTTAATATCATGTCCGGTTGAATACTTATAAATAAATTAGTAGGGAGTAGGTAGTAGGGAGAAAAAAGAGATTTGCTCTGCAAGTGAAAGGATAGTTTTTTTCATAACTAATTATCAGGACATGATATAAATTTGGGATTTTATAGTTTGGCTTCACAGTCGATAGCTAAAATATTTCCGATACAATTCACATAGAGGCATGACTAAATTACCTTGAAACTTTACTAATCCCATACTGCGTAATTTGAATCCTTCTTTTGTGCCTATAGGTATAGGGTAATTTATCGTAATAATTTGTTTAATTACTGTTAATAATTCTGGATTTTCTTCAAGATTATTTAAGTGGCGGCGTAGGTGGTCACAATAGGGACTTTCTTCTGTCGGAGCGACCTGTAATAGCTTTTCTAAAGTCATTCTTCCCCGGGCAATTTGATAGAGAGCTTGACGTACTAAATAAGGATGTCCTCCTACCATTGCCATTAATTCTTTTATCTGTTCTGAAGACCATTCTAGATGATGTAATTTGACTAAATTTTCTACTTCTTCCCAGTTGAGTTCTCGTAACTCTATGGGCAAACCTACATTAAAAGGTGACTGATTAATATTTAGAGGAATATATACTTCTTTTGAATGTACAATTACTAACCTTAGTTTTTGCCAAACTGCTTCATTTTTACCACGTTCATGCCAAGTCCTGAGCAAAGCAAAAAAGGAAGTAGCAATTTCTGGATGTTGAAAAACTTGGTCTACTTCATCTAACCCTAAAACTAAAGGAGTTGAAATTTCTGATAGTAGATATCTTTGAAAATAATTTGTACATTTATTTTTACTTCCTAATACTCCTTGCCAATATTCAGACAGTTTTTCTTCTAGATTCAATTCATCAGTAATACTGGCACAAAACCATTTTAAAAATAAATCAAGATTAGTCAAAAATTCCTCATCTGCTGACTGAAAATTTAAACAAGCTTTGCAATATCCTTGCTGTTCAGCATAATTCAAAATTCTACTCATTAAAGAAGTTTTTCCCATCTGTCTAGGTGCTTTAACTCGAATCAAAGCTCCCGGATTCATAATAGTTTCATAACACTCTGACTCTATGGGCGATCGCTCTACATAAAAGGGAGAATTAAGTGCTACTTGACCAGAAGGAGTATCCAATAATAACTCTTTTTCCTTCGTCTTTTTTTGTTGTTCAGAAGTCAAGTGATTAGATTTTTCTTTCTCCCTTCTTCCTTCTTCCTTCTTCCTTCTTCCTTCTTCCTCCTTCCTTCTTTCTTCTTCAACTTGTGAATTACCTGGTAGTGTCACACCAAAATTAATAGGTGGCGAGATAATCATTGTTTTTGCTTTTTCCTGCTGAATCCTTAATTCAGTTAATTCTAATCTAACTTTCTGGAGAGACTTC
>NZ_JAAHGK010001572.1:0-1497 GCF_010672505.1 Okeania sp. SIO2B9
ATTCGACCCGTAAACATACAGGCTCGATGAGGCAACTGGGGCAAATGAAGCGCTCAAAATCTCAAAGTGCGGACTTTGTTGACGGGGACTTAGAAACCCCGTCCGTCTACACGGCGGGGTAGTTCATCAACCTGACTTCCTCGGTGAAGGTATTCAAAGGGCCGAACTACAGCCCTGGAGATAAGATCAGGCTATACCAAAATCCCGATGCTAGTGGTAACTACATCGACCTCGAACCCGGTGAGTATCCGGATCTCCAACAGAGCCACTCCTTTAGTAATATGACCTCATCGACCCGGTTTATCAAAGGATAACCCTCTTAATCTCGCTCTTAGGTTTTTCCTACTAGCGGTCAAATGTTACCTTAAATCTTTTGACTACATCCTGTATGTAGGACTTTAGATTGATATAGTCCCCTGCTGTAATCTGTAATTCAGCGGGGGATTATCAGTACAATTGCTGATTCTCAGTTCATCGAGCCTACTTAAAAATTGACCGTCTCCGTTCAAAATCTAGAGGTCAGTTTGGCGTTGAGCCGAGATATGTGTAAAATCATGCCATATCTCCTTGTAACTATTACTATACATAGCTTCCAATCTTCACTGCCAAGCAATCTGCTACACATCTCTCTGAAGGTCTTCACTCGTCCCGCGAATATAAACCATCGTTGTAGGGGTATGAGCGAATTTCTCCCCCAGAATAGAACACATTATCGGGAAAGACCTTGCCACAGCAATTAGAGCGCACCAACGGAATTGTCCGCCAACAAACAGGTATCGGGCATCGCCGACAGAATAAATTTGGCAAGAACTGGGAGCTTTCCTCAAGTGACGGCAAGGTTGCTGGTGAGCTATTTCAATTGGATTTGGGTTCGCCCGTCGCAAGGAAAATAGTGCAGCTACATTGGGCAGAGTTGGCGTTGGCGGAGTAAGTGCGACAGCTATATCGCTCCTTGGTATTGGCATGACTTAATTACTTATCTCACACTTTGCGCTCTGCACTACCGGATTTTTCCTTCTTCCTTCTTCCTTCTGCTATACACAATAATTACCTCAAATTTAGTTTCCTCTGGGATTTTGACAGAACACATATGTATCAAACATCGCTCCCACTAAACTAAAAGTGACAGCAATTACCAAACACCCTTGCCAAGGATGGCCATCACCAAACGTGGCCAAGAAATGCCAAATTTGGGCAACACCAAATTGACCAATTGTCCGTAAACTGGGAAAATGACTAATTAAGGCAAAGCTCGTCCAGCTAACCCCAATTAACAGAATAGGAGTTACAAAGCTAAAGATACTTGTAAGTAACAAAGAACGTAGAAGATTAGGCAAAATATTCATATATGTAAAAATAAGTTCAGTCATAATGCCACTTAGTAGCAAGTCAGCTGATATAGCTAACTTACTTTCTAAGATAGAGAGCGATCGCTCAAAATCACTCAATCTGTCAGAAAACTTCAACAAGATTGTTTAACCAACGTTGAAGTTTTCA
>NZ_JAAHGK010001573.1:0-1495 GCF_010672505.1 Okeania sp. SIO2B9
ACGCCATCCCACCCTACGGGAAGCTCCGAAGATCGACCACTTTGTCAAAGGACATATCCTGCATTTGTCTTTTTATTCCTGTTACTATTCGAACACATTCTTTTTTCACCCTTGGTATAACCCCTCCCAGGAGGGGAAGATGGGGAGATGGGGAGATCAAGAAAGATTTGGCAATGGCGCTGTGATGGAACATTTTTTTAGACCGAAACCGAGGGGATTTGATATGACTTAGCACTTTCGGAGCATAGTGACAATCAATTTTATGAGCGATCGCTACTAATAAAAGTATAAATATAAGTAAAAGCGATCGCTAGTACCTATAAAATATTACGCTGAGGATAAAAAGCTGATCATATAAAATTTTGGCGTTGGTAATTTGAGGTATGATATCATGTCCGGATAAGAGCTTTATAGAATTCCGTTCCCTTTACGCCACCAAAAAACTTTCTCTTTCTACTCCTTCTAATCCTTTTTCTTCTTCTTTATTCTCTCCTGACTCTTGACTCCTAAGTAATTAAGATTAATATTATACACGCGCTTTACCAACGCCAAAATTTTTAGTTATTCACATATTTGGCTTTTTAAATAGCTACAAAATAAAACTCAAACAGTCTCACGCAATTCATTAATATCCGATCCACAAATCGCCTGTAAATTACGAGTAATTTTCTCAATTTCCCAATCCCACCATTTAATCTCTAGCAATTCTTTAATAATAGCTTCCTCAAATCTTTTACGAATTTCTTTAGCAGGATTTCCACCAACAATACTGTATGGTTCAACATTCTTTGTCACCACAGAATTTGTCGCTATAATTGCCCCATCTCCTACTTGAATACCAGGCATAATTATCGCTCCATAACCAATCCAAACATCGTTACTAATAACAGTATTTCCTTTGTCTGGCCACGAGTCCGGCATTGCTTTTTCCCAACCTTCTCCAAACACAGGAAAAGGATAATTTGTCAACCAGTCAGTACGATGATTTCCTCCATTCATAATAAACTTTACATCAGAGGCAATAGAGCAGAATTTACCAATAATTAATTGATCTTCAATAAAATCAAAATTATAGAGAACATTACGCTCAAAATTCTCTGGATTCTCAAAATCGTCGTAGTAAGTATAGTCTCCGACAATGATGTTGGGATTTTTAATAATGTTCTTTAAATAGACTAATCGAGTTTGATTAGGTATTGGATATTTAAGGTTAGGGTCAGGACCGTTATTCATATTTTTTGATAGTTATAATCTTCTTCAAAGTTTAGCAATAAAAGTTTTTATAGCAATTGTTGAAATGGTATAAGTATTGAATAACTTTTGTTATTTTGATGGTGACTTTTGATAAATAGTATGAAAAAAAGAGTAGTTCATAAGTGGAGCGACTCTTGTCTAAACTAATTATCTTCACTATGTTTCAAAGATAGTGGGTGGAGCGGTGTAAGAAGGCGATTTTTCCCAGCACCATTCTCCTAAATTGGCTTGAAAACTCTAA
>NZ_JAAHGK010001574.1:0-1494 GCF_010672505.1 Okeania sp. SIO2B9
TATCAGCCATCAGCTATTGCTTCTTTTTAGTTATAGATAAAAGCTTTACTAATTGAATGAGAATTAAATTTTACGCCTAAAAGCTGCCTTTAAATCTATATATTAAAATCCCCTCATAAGAGCTAAGAGCTGACAGCTAATAGCTGTTTGCGCAGCATTCCGCAGGAAATGCTTACCATGTATCTTTGAATACCCACCATAAAAATTTTAAGCAGCAGGGAACAGGGAACAGGGAGCAGTGGAGAAATTTATCAGAGAAAATATTTTATTATGGCTAATTAATAATACTTGCTCGATATCAATAATATTTTTTCATAGATTAAAATTACAGTAAATTATCCCCACAGCAAAACTTTATTCTATGATTAGTGGTTGACGAACTTTTCAGTTCGGAAAATGCTACCTATATTTGCTTTTATTTATTATAAACAAATGTTATTTTACAAATTAAGTAAATTATTTAAAAAAGGATAAATTAGAATGCACTACATTGAACACTCTGTTGGGGAATTAGTAGTAACTCAACGCCATTCTGACGGCTATATCAACGCAACTAAATTAGCGAGAGCATACAAAAATAAAACAGGAAAGTATAAAAACCCCAATAGCTGGTTTGAAAAGGATAGAACAAATGAATACATAGAGCTTTTGTCTGATAAAACAAGAGTTGAGGTTTATCATCTTGTGGAAAAAAAAGGAGAAGGTAAAAATCAACAAGTTTGGATTCATCCTAAGCTTGCTGTTTCTTTTGCGATGTGGCTTTCACCTGAATTTGAAATGATGGTGTCTGAATGGGTCGAGCAATGGCTTTTCACAAATCAAAAACCTGCTATTCAGGAACCTATAAAATTGCACCCTTACCAACGTGTTTGGTACGAACGCTTAAGGTTGTTTGAAGAGAAAACTAAACTACCAAAAGGTAGATGGTGTGTTTTTGAAGAAGTTGGTAAATTAATGAGGAATTTGGAATCTAACAATGTCTCTTTACATGATAGAGCAACTATTGACATTTCGGTTGGTAGAACTTGGTGTCATTGGCTAAAACAGAACGGATATGAAACAGATTTTGAACAGTATATTCACCATTATCCAGATAAAAGAGGTGAACAGCTTGCTAATATTTATCCCTATAAATTACTGGGAGAATTTCATCAGTGGCTAGAAGAAGCTTACATCCCTGAAAAATTTCCTGAATATGTCAGAAAATTTGTTACTTCAGAAGAATGCAAGTTAATTTCAGAAGCTATTGGTTATGAAATTAAACCAGTTTTCAAAAGACTTAAAGCAAAGATTTAATCTCACAAATAGTGAATGTTTATGTTTGCTTAATTTGCGCTCAGGTGGAATAGATATTTTGGTGTTATCTTAATTATAAAATTATTTTGAGATTAGGATTTACAAGTTCTACAGACTTAAATAATTCTACTTATTACTATAGTAATTTTGCCTGCTAGCAGTGTACTTGACTGAAATGAAACTCGCTATAATACCCCC
>NZ_JAAHGK010001575.1:0-1492 GCF_010672505.1 Okeania sp. SIO2B9
GTGTCGCTCGGCACGATCATGGGTTGATTAGCACTTATGCAGGGACTGGTGCAGAAGCTTGTGTAGATGGCTCTCTGACAGAATCTGCTTTTGCTCAACCTAGCGGTATTAGTACGGATGGCAATGAATTATTTGTGGCTGACAGTGAAATTAGTTCTATTCGAGCAGTAGGTATTAATGAGCATCCGAAAGTGCGGACTATTTGTGGTAGTGGAGGACTATTTGGCTTTGGCGACAAAGATGGCCGAGGTCCAGAAGTTTTGCTACAGCATTGTTTGGGAATAGAATATACCCAAAATTATGTCTGGGTTGCTGATACCTATAATCACAAAATTAAGCGGGTAGAATATCACGCAGGTTTATGCCTTACCATGTTGGGAGATGGCACCGCCGGTCATCAAGATGGACAAGGTATTAATTGTCAATTTTTTGAGCCATCAGGATTAAGTGCGATCGCGCAACATTTATTTATTGCAGATACAAATAATTGTATTATCCGTAAGGTTGAGCTAGATACCTTGGAAGTCACAACCGTAAATTTTCCTGGTTTGTGCGCTCCTGATGTCTGTTTACCTAGTTAGGGTTTGCGCTCAAAAGTCTTGTAGTAGGGGTAGGAGACAACCCACCCCTCGCCCCTCCCCCTCCCAGGAGGGGAGAAATGGGAATGAGCGAGGAGGTAGGAGTAATATCAAATCCGGTTAGAACACTTATTATATAGTTCGGGGGAGTAGAGGAGTAGGGGAGTAGGGGAGATTGAAGGCTTTAAGTATAGTTATAAACATATACTATATAACCGGATTCTATATAACGCCTACAACCTACAACCTAAAAACTGTATTATCACTAATTAAGCGGACATGATATAACAATTGTAAGAATGATTTTTCTGCCCAACTATGAGCCTAAAATACGCTCCATGCATGAGTATGAAGAGCTGAAAACCAGACACTTTTTTCGACCCCAAAAAGGCACTTGTCTTTATATGTCAATGCTTTTAGATTTAATCAGCAAGCCGTAGTTAGTGAATTGTTAGTATACAAGCATTACCAGCAACTAAAAAATTCATCTTAGCTGCTGGAATGTCATAGGTTGTTTCATACTATAGCACTACAAGAATTGGTTAGGACATTTTTCAATGCTAAAACCCTTTGACAGTTTGCTATTCCCTGTTCCCTATTCCCTAGCGCGTAGCACTATAAATTTGAAAAGTTTTACTACCAAACGCTAAAAAAATCTAACATTTAAAATCTAGAATTAACACCTTCCAACAACTTAATAATTTTTTCCACATCATTAAATTCCCCAACAATTCTCCGCACAGGTAGAGGCCAAACCCTAATCAGCGTAGGAGTAGCAGTAATTTGATCTGCTTCAGCTTGTTCCGGATTTTGCAACACATCTATTACCTTTAAAGTATAAGGATGAGAAAGAGACTTTTCTAATATTTGGTGCAGACTCTTGAGAGTCCGCTCAGTGCCAATATTGTTACCCG
>NZ_JAAHGK010001576.1:0-1489 GCF_010672505.1 Okeania sp. SIO2B9
AGCCGAGAATTAGACCCAATCATCGCGGTGTCATTTACAGGGTTATTTGATTTCTTCGTAAATGCTTTCGGCATTGAATGGTTAAGTTGGTGGATGAATGGAAGAGATGAAAATTGGTATTCTTATACCCAGTAGGGTGCGTTATTCATTAATTGATAATGGATAATTGATAATTACCTCTGGTTAAAACCGTTACGGAATTGAATATAAGGAAATATTATTTCTTCTCTTAGTCAATTGGATATGGCGAGGAGACCCGTTCTTGCAGACCCGCTCCGAAGATCGCCATCCCACCCTTCGGGAAGCTACGAAGATCGACCGCTTTTTTCCCCTTAAAAGGGGAGGTTTCAAGGCGCGAATTATTTAATTATTAATTATTAATTATTAATTATTCGGTAACGCACCATCCCACAGTCCAGTCGTAGTAGACTGACACAGCTAAAAGTGTGCATTAGATTTTTTGGTATAACTTTTGTTATAGCAAGGTTTGACTGATTTTTTTGTAGCAACATTTAAGTGTGTCTGGTACGTTACGCTTTGCTAACACACCCTACTGAACCTGATTTTTTTGTAGCAACATTTAAGTGTGTCTGGTACGTTACGCTTTGCTAACACACCCTACTGGACTGACGCAAAAGCAAGCAAATTTGATATAATTGTTCAGTCTAAAAAATATTAGTAATTATCAAGTGAGTAATGAGTGATTTTCAAGTATGCGATCGCGATTTAACGGAGGCCATATTATCTGATTATTTGCAAGCAGATAGTATTGCAGTGGATACAGAAACTATGGGATTGTTGCCCTGGCGCGATCGCTTATGTTTAGTCCAGTTATGCGATGCTCAAGGCAAAGTTACAGCAATTCGGATTGAAAAAGGGCAACAAGAAGCACCGAATTTAAAACAATTAATGGAGGCAACTGGAATAGTTAAAATATTTCATTTTGCTAGGTTTGATGTAGCAATGTTGCAGCATCATTTAGACATTAAAGTTTCCCCAATTTTCTGTACCAAAATTGCCAGTAAGTTGGCACGAACTTATACAGGTAAACATGGTTTAAAAGACTTAGTAATGGAATTAGAAAAAGTAGAGTTAGATAAATCTGCTCAAAGTTCTGATTGGGGAAATGCAGAAAATTTAACGGAGGAACAATTGAGTTATGCTGCTAATGATGTGCGGTATTTATTGAGTGTCAAAGAGAAGTTAATTAAAATGTTGAAACGAGAGGAAAGATGGGAATTAGCACAACAGTGTTTTGAATGTTTACCCGTGTTTGTGGGATTAGATTTATTGCAGTATAAAGATATTTTTGAGCATTAATTAAATTGGGATTTGCGGGGCAATATTTGTCTCTTTTCTACTTTTTTCAATGCAAAAATATGGGTCAATATTGCTCCGCAATGCCACCGTAAATGTAGGGCTGAAAGTCATCAACCCTGACTTGATTAGTGTCCGTGTGTAAGTCCTGTTATTGAATAAATTGGTTTGG
>NZ_JAAHGK010001577.1:0-1488 GCF_010672505.1 Okeania sp. SIO2B9
ACTTACTGTAGCCATTCCCCCTTTTTTTCTATAGTTAGGAATCCTTGGTCTGTCTGAGATTTTACCTTCATTATAGGCAATAATAAGACCATAATAAGACCTAAATGATTCAGCTACAGTTCTCAATATTTGTTGTGCTGCTTGAGAATGTAAAACTTTATAGTGATTGTTCTTTTTGTATACCTTTTCTAAGTCATACTTGCCAATGCCTTTTTGAGACTTAAAATATAGTTGCCTGGCATAATATATTCCCATGTTAGTTAGCTTGTGAGACTGTTCGCACAAGAATTTTAAGATAGCAATTAATTCAGGATTTTTACCTGCTAAAACTTGCTGACAAGAGTACATTTGAAACAGGCGGACCGAAAACTTATTGTTGATCATAGTAACAGAGGGCTACTTTAGTTGTCTAGTCTAAATAACTCCCTTGTTTTCATCCCCACGGTTCAAACACGGGGCCTTCAACGTGGCTTTTCGGTCAAATAAAATACATCGGATTAAAATCCGACTCCTCGCCTTTCATCCATCGCTTAAAAGACGATGGCTTTCATGCTCCCGTGTTATTTAGGTAAATATTGTGAGATATTATTTTGCATTCAATTAACTATCTAGCAGGATTTTGGCGACGTCCTTTACCTTTAATAATTCCCATATTTTTTAAACCTGTCCAACCAATCATAATGTAGCCTACTGCTAAAAGTAAACTGCTAAAACCTGTTCTAACACTTGATTTAAAAGAATTGCTGTTAGCTTGTTCTTCTAATTCTTGCTTGCGAGTACGAATTCTAGTTAAAAGTTGAGTTGGTAATTGTTGTGCCTGACGATTGAGAAATTCATCTATAATTTGAGGATTTTGTTTTGATTGTTCTAACAAGCTTTTCACTTGCTCTGATAATTGTTCATTTTCTAACGCTTCATTCAGCCTAGTTTCATCTCCTAACAAAGTACTAAATTGATTTTTTAATTGACTTTGTCTTTGTTGTATCTGATTTTGAAATTCGCTGGTACTGACACGAGCTTCTAATTGTGTTTCAGCTGTACTTGCTTGCTGATTTATTCGTTCAATGGCCTCTGCCCGAGCTAGACGAGTATTATTTAAATGTAGAGGAAATAGTAACAAATATATTAGTCCTAATAAGCTCGCTAGTAAAAGTCCCCAAAATCTCAAATCTAATATGGAGGATGTAGAGTTATTTTGGAGGCCAGAATTACTGGTTACCCAATAGCCTGTAAATAATAAGGCCATTCCTACCATAGGAATAATTCCTCGATCAACTAACTGTGTCACTAGACCAATTTGCCATGCTCTACTACTTATATTGAAAGGAATTGACAATACTACAAAGTCAAGTAGAGAAGACAAAATCATAATTATCCCTACTATTGTAAGAGTCCTAGCAGCTATGGAGGAATATTGACGAATGTTTGTTGCTTTCATGGCATTTTACTCAGTTATAAAATTATCGTTCATTTGTGGGTATAGCAGGA
>NZ_JAAHGK010001578.1:0-1488 GCF_010672505.1 Okeania sp. SIO2B9
TTCTTGAAAGATATCTTTGATTAAAGTACATATATATTGTAAGTATAAGGGATTGCCTATATACATATTGTTTAAATTCAACCAATTTTCTCGGTCTTGTAGTTTATATTCTTTGATTATTTCTATTCCGGCTGAATTATCTAAGCTTCCTAATTCTAGACATTGAATTGGATATAATTCTCGGTCTAAGGCTGTCATTTCCTGAGCTTTTTCTTGACTAATTAATATTACACAACTTTAGCAATTACAAAATTTAGCAGAAGCAGGAAAAAATCCCCAGGAAAACAAACAAAAAGCAAAAGGAGTAATTAGATTTTTTAAAGGCTTATTTACAGAGTTACCTAAGACGGCAAAATTAATCGAGCAGTGGGAAAAATTATTACCAGCTATCGCTAGTTTCTTTTGATTTGAAAATTAGGATATATCAGCAAATCTTCAGATGACGAAAAGACAACTAAATTGGCGATGAATTAAAATTTATTCCCGACTTTGATATATGAGAAAATTCCGACAAAAAACTTACCACTTGTAGGTTGGGTTGAGGAACGTTAGCGGAGCTTATCCGTAGGATAAACCAAACAAAAATAGAGGTGTATTTCGACTTTTTTCATCTTTCTTTTGCTATGTATGTTGGGTTAAGCGGTAGCGTAACCCAACCTACGGTATTCCCGATTTTTACAGGTCATAAAATTAGACAAAAAATTTACCATTTGTCGGTTGGGTTGATAAAAAAACTCAACAAAAATAGAGGAGTATTTCGATTTTTTTCATCTTTCTTTTGCTATATATATATGTTGGGTTGCGCTGTCGCTTAACCCAACCTACGGTATTCCCGACTTTTACAGGTCATAAAATTAGACAGAAAATTTACCATTTTTCGGTTGGTTTGACAAAGGAAACTCAACAAAAATAGAGATGTATCTCAATCTTTTTTCCTCTTGCCTTTTACTGATAACTAATAACTGAAATTACCCTCACTCTATTTCTTTATTTCCAAGTTCAAACCCATTGTCTTTAACATAAACATAAGGAATAGTTGTGGCTTTAAAATCAACTATATTAGCTGCATTTTGTACCCACTCACAATAAAGTGGGTTTAATTGTTGATAAATTTGTTTGAGATTTTGTATTTCTGCTTCAAGTTGATTAGCTTTTTCGTTGACTTTTTTCACTTGCTCCTGTAATTGTTTTCCCCCTTGATAAACTTTTTCTTGTAGTTCATGCCATTCTAGTCGAGATTTTTTTGGTGCTAATGTAGTTTTTTTCTGATTAAGTTGTGCTTCTAATATTTTGAGAGATTGATTAATTTCTTGTAATTCTTCTTGCCACTTTGCAGCTTCTTCAGCATTTTTTTTGTGAAATTCTGCTAGTGTTTCAGGAGTATTATTTGGAGGAAAACTCACATCTATTCGGAAAGAAGAACGTTGATGACGAAGAGTATCTACTTCGGTCTGTAAAGTTTCTACTTCGGTCTGTAAAGTTTCTACA
>NZ_JAAHGK010001579.1:0-1486 GCF_010672505.1 Okeania sp. SIO2B9
AGGATAATTAGCGACAGTTAAAAATTAATCTATAAATTTTATTCCCTATTTCCATATCTGGTGTTCCCTATTCTCTAAAAGCATAAAAATTTGTACCTCCAAGACTTGAAAACTACTCTATCTATATTAATCTTCTTTGTCTCAACTTAGATAGTGCGTTTTCTGCAGCATTGACGAACAATATTTTTATAGTCTCCATCTCCAGTAATTAAAATTAAGATGTCAGTAGATGGAATAGAATTAAGTTCTCTTTCACAGTCAGCTATTAATTTTCGATCGACACTCTGTTTTTCTGTTGTAGGAATGTCAATACAGTCAAAACCTAGTTCGTATAAATGTTGTTCATTACTTTGATTTTCCTCTCGCCAATAACTATATACTCTTTGGCTAGATAAGCTACCATTTCAACAATTAATAATTAATAATTAATAATTCCCTCTTCTTGAAAAGAAGAGGATTTACTCTTAAGGAATTTTTTTTCTTCTCTTGGTCGATTGGATATGGCGAGGTCTCCTCGCCATCCCACCCTACGGGAAGCTGCGCTAACGACCGCTTTTTTCTCCTTTAAAAGAGAGGCTTTAAATCTTAATTATTCGGTAAATTGGCAAAAGTTTGAAAATATCGCACAAGATAAGAATTGAAATTAATACAAACATTTTGATAATCCCAATGTAATTAGACTAATAATCGAACTAAACCAATTTTAGGTGTAAGCTGAAATCTTATTATGTTGTACCGAAATAATTAAATTACGGTAGATAAGGCTACAACTTACACTTACATTTAAAAAAATAGCATGATAGTAAGTGAATATCAACAAATAGAAATCTCCAGAAAAGAGGGAACACCGGAGCTGGAAACAGAGATAAATAATTGACAATTTATGGATAATAATTGATTTTTTTAAATTTATGGAGATGTCTAATAGTATTTTTTTACCGAAAAATTGTGGGTATGCGCCTCCCCTTTTAAGGGGATAAGAAAGAAAAATTTTCATCTGTTTGTCAATCCTCTTCTTTCAAGGATAGGTAATTATTCATTATTGATTATTCATTATTCATTATTCATTGTTGAAACGCTCTTATCTGCTTAGAACAGGAGTTTTAATACTTCCTATTTTTTATTTGGTCTACATTTTCTACTTCTGCTGCATTGATGGTTTTAAGTAGTTGAATAATACTGTCAAGTGCTATATCTGCTTTTTTCTTGGGAAATGGCAAAAAATGGGCAAAATTATTACGAATATCTAGAAGTTTTTTTACTTTTGATTTACTCTTTTCTGTTTCTTGACTTAAATCATATTGAAAGATATTATCCCACAGTTTATAGATTAGCTTTAGGTGCAGAGATACATCTTTACGCAAAGCTTCATCTAAGTTGCGTTTGTTTAATCCTTGCTGATTTTTTAAGATATTTTTTGCTTCTTTCAACCAATTATCCGAGTAGTATTCTCGCATTCTTTCTTCAATATATGGATATAAAGCTT
>NZ_JAAHGK010000158.1:0-8468 GCF_010672505.1 Okeania sp. SIO2B9
AATCATTAGATTAATAATCTAGATATATTACATTATACTTATGTAATAGTAAGATAATAATATGTAATAGTAAAATGATAATATGATTAAAGTTTATAGTTATTTTGCAAAATAATCTCAAATCACAAAATTCTTGATTAAGATTAAGTTGATCTCTAAATCAAATATTTCCATAATCAGAAAAGGTATTTTAGTCAGGACAGAAAAGTAGAAGCATCAAATATTAAAAATCAAAAGTAGCAATCCGTAATACTAATGAGTTACTCGAAAGCATTAATATGATTTTTGATTTCTGTATCTGCAACCTCCACAAAAGTCAAAAGAAGATAAATATAAGTGAAAAATTTTAACTAATAATCATTTGAGTGAATTAGTAATTAATAAAGATTAATAAAGTGACAAATGTTACTTTTACCTTTTGTGATCCTGGAAGAAGAATTTAGAAGTCAGGAAAAGGATCTAACCGTTAAAGGAAGTATTGGCATACAGAATTAATTAGTGGAAGGTTAAGGCCAACTACTAACTAAATACTACCAAATTAATGATTTGTTGGGAGTCTTAAACTCACTTATCCCCCCCCCATGCCCAAAATTTAAGTACCTGTGAAAATTAATTTCACATTTAATTGAGGTCGGGAAAAGAAAATAGTAAGGCAAACAAACCTCCATTGATGATAGAACAGATAGCAGTTTCTTTGCCATATCCCATTGACCATCAAGACCGACGATAAATTAAAAGTTCGACAAATTATGACCCCACCCACCAGAGAGATAAAATGTTACTTGAAGTTATAAATATGGCCTAAGAGCAAATATCTTGCTCTACTGTGCCTCAAGATCGGGAATTATTAAAGAATGCGTATCTCTCTGAACTGGTTGCGGGAACTGGTAGACATCAAAATTTCTCCAGAAGAGTTAGCTGAAACTCTGACAATGGCAGGCTTCGAGGTAGAAGAAATAGAAGATCGAAGCACCTGGGCAACTGGGGTAGTCGTAGGAAAAATATTAGAAGCTAATAAACATCCTAATGCTGATAAACTCAAAGTTTGCCAAGTAGATATTGGCAAAGCAGAGCCATTAAATATTGTCTGTGGAGCGTCTAATGCTAAAGCAGATATTTATGTGCCAGTAGCAACTATTGGTACTTATTTGTCGAAAATTGACTTAAAAATTAAAAAGAGTAAACTACGAGGTGTCCCCTCTGAAGGGATGATTTGTTCCTTGGCAGAATTGGGCTTAACAAAAGATGCTGAAGGAATTCATATCTTTGAGTTAGAAAATCCCCAGTTAGGCAGTGATGTTCGGCCTTTACTTGGTCTAAATGATGTCATTTTAGACTTGACAACAACAGCAAATCGTGCTGATGCTTTGAGTATGATTGGTGTTGCTCGAGAAGTGGCGGCCTTGACAGGAGCATCTCTGAGAATACCAGAAGCTTCTGGCGCTCTGATTACAGAGCAAGAAAGCTCTAGTAGTCTGAAAATAGATATCTCAGAGTCGGCAGCTTGCCCGATCTATATTGGTACTTTTATTGAAGGAGTAAAAATTAGTCCTTCACCAGGATGGTTAAAACAACGATTGGATGCTGCAGGTATTCGGTCTATCAATAATGTAGTAGACGTTACTAACTATATTTTGTTAGAGTGGGGTCAACCACTTCATGGGTTTGACCAAGACAAAATAATAGCCCTGACAGGTAATGAGCAGTTGACAATAGGAGTTCGTTATGCAAAGTCTGACGAATCTCTGACGACCCTAGACAGTCAAAAGCGGACCCTGGAAGCTGAAACATTATTAATTACGGCCAATGACAAACCAGTTGCTTTAGCTGGAGTAATGGGTGGTGAAGAAACGGAAGTTAATGACAATACCACAAACCTATTATTGGAAGCAGCAATTTTTGCTCCGATCGCTATCCGTCGTTCAGCTAGGACTCAAGGTCTACGCACAGAAGCATCAACTAGATATGAACGTGGGGTTAATCACGCTGAATTAGCATTGGCCTGCCGTCGTGCTATTATGTTGATTACTGAACTAGCTGGTGGAAAGACTACTACTCAAGAAAGTTTTAGCACGGCAGGAGACCACCTGACAGTAACTCGTGAATTATCCCTCCGTCTCAACCGAATTAATGAAATTTTAGGACCGCTGAAGCGCGGAGAAGGTACTTTGTATGAATCTTTTCTCCAACCAGAAGAAGTGGAAGGTATTCTCGCATCTTTAGGATGTGGTTTAATTAGATCGGAAATTACAGAGGAGGTAGTTTGGAATGTGACAGTACCTCCGTATCGTTATCGAGATTTAGAACGGGAAATAGATCTTATAGAAGAAGTCGCCCGTTTGTATGGATATGATAACTTCTGCGAAACTCTACCAAGTAAAAGTGCTGCGGGTTATTTACCACCGGAACAGTCTGCGGTGCTTAATCTCAGAGCAGCTTTCCGTGGAGCAGGGTTAACAGAATTGATGCACTATTCTTTGGTTAAGCAAGGTGAGGAAAATCAAATAGCGATCGCTAACCCTCTGTTTGTGGAATATTCTGCTCTCCGTACAGAATTATTAAGTGGACTTATTGATGCTTTTCAATATAACCTCGAACAAGGAAATGGAGCATTAAATGGGTTTGAAATAGGTCGTATTTTCTGGAAAGAGGGAGAAAAATTTCAGGAAGCAGATGCGATCGCTGGAATTATGGGTAATGCTCCCAAAAGTTGGACTCTAGGTGGTCGGGAACAACCTTTAAGTTGGTTTGAAGCTAAAGGTATTTTGACACAAGTGTTTGAACGACTCTATTTAGCAGTTGAATATAAACAAACCTCTGAAAATTCCTTATTGCATCCAGGGAGAACAGCGTCATTATGGTTGGAAGGTAAATCACTCGGTGTATTCGGGCAATTGCATCCTCAACTACGACAGGAGCGAGAGTTACCAGATGAGGTTTATGTTTTTCAACTTAATTTAGAGTTACTCTTGTCAGTGATGACTCAAGCAGATATGTTGAGGCGCAAGTTTAGCGGTTATTCTACCTTCCCACCTGCTGACCGAGATATTGCTTTCTTTGTGTCAGTTGAGGTGTCTGTGAATGAGATTAAACAGGTAATTTCTGAGTCTGCTGGAAAGTTATTAGAGTCAATAGAATTATTTGACGAATATCGGGGTGAAAATGTACCGGAGGGTCAAAGGAGTTTAGCATTTCGATTAATATATCGGATGAGCGATCGTACTCTTACTGATGCAGATATTGACCCTATTCAGCAAAAGGTTCGAGATGCTTTGGTTGATAAATTTCAAGTAAATCTCAGAAGTTAATATTTGTGAGTTATTGTTGGTAGTTTATCATCAACATCAAAATGATGAATTATCAACAATAAATAAGGTTTGCGCTCAAAAGTCTTTTAGTAGGGGGTAGGAGACAGGAGACAGGAGACAGGAGACAGGAGAAATGGGAATGAGCGAGGAGATAGGAATAAGAATTGTCCCTTGATTTTTCTGCCAAACTATGCGCCTAAAATACGCTCCTTTTTGAGCGTTTTATACCAAATTCACGCAAAGGCAGTTACATCTTAATTTGTGATTTCTTCTTAAAAGAAAAAATTATAAATTCCATAAATTCTAAAATTTCCACCTTTTTTCCTCTTTAATATTTATGTTTTTCTTTCTCTGTTCCCTGTTCCCAGCTCCGGTGTTCCCTGTTCCCTGTGTCCTCACGCTTTGCAATATTTTATGAAATTGGTATTAGACTCAAACAAGCGCACTTTTTTCGATCCTAAAAAGGCTAAAACCAATATCAGTCAATGCTTTTATATTTAATCAGCAAGCCATAAATACATCTATAGATATCTCCATAAAAGAGGGAATAGGGAATAGGGAATAGGGAGAAATTTATCAGAACCTTAACCAAATTATCAGCTTATCTCTGTAGCTATTTTTTCATTAATAGATTAATATTAAGACAGTTAATATAATACTTATTGTTCAAACTTCTGAATAATTACGAAGTTTAATTATCCTAATTTAGACAACTTGAATACCATCAAGTAAAATGTAATTTTATGAATATTGATAACTGCCAAAAACAAAGTAAAAAAAATGAACTTTTTCCATAAGAATAAAAAATCACTAAAAAATTATAGCTTGACAAGCAAACTAGGATTAATATTACTAATCATCTTAGGTTATTTAGGCAATTATTTCAAATTACCTTTATTCTTTGGGGTAGATTTTCTCTTCGGTAGTATTGCAGTGTTTATGATAGTCGAACTCTATGGAGTTATATGGGGAACAATAGCCGCCTTCATTGCTGGTAGTCACACATACTTCCTCTGGCACCATCCCTATGCGATCGCTATCTTTACTCTGGAAGCTATGTTTGTGGGAATAATGTTAAAGCGTCGCCCTTGGCAAAATATAGTCTTGCTAGATGGAATATATTGGCTTTTGATTGGGATGCCTCTAGTAGCATTATTTTATGGATTAATGTTGAACGTAGGTACAACACAAACTGTATTAATTATGTTGAAGCAGTCAATTAATGGCTTCTTGAACGCCTTAATTGCTAACTTAATTGTTAGTTATTTACCTATAAATCAACTGTTTAAATTATCTAAAAATTACAAAAAAATCTCTTTTCAAGAAACTATTTTTCACTTATTAGTCGCATTAATTTTATTACCTGCTTTAATCCTCACAATCTTGAATGGACAACATATACTAACAATAGTAGAAAAAGATATTCAAAAAGAACTGAAGGCCACAACAAATCCTCTGGTAAATAATTTACAGTTTTGGTATCAAAAACACTTGTATGCTGTTGAAGAATTAGCAAAAATAGCAGCTCAAGTACCTGAGAATGAAATATCTACTCTTCAACAAAGTACATCAGTAATAAAAAAAGCATTTACCTCTTTTTTAAAAGTATATGTTACTGATGCTAAGGGTAATATAATTGCGGCTGAACCTGCATTGAATGAATTAGGAGAATCATTAGTCAACTTAAACATATCTAATAAGTATACTTGGAGCAAACTTGCCAAAGAATTGCAACCACAAGTTACAGATATTCATAGAGATAAAGCATCTCCTTTTCCTCATATAGGTATCATAGTACCAATAGTCAAAGAGAATAGCTTCCAGGGAATAGCTTATGCTTCTGTCGGCATAGCTGAATTAGGTCAACTTCAGCAACTAAATACTCAAATAAAAGAAATAAATATAATACTGGTTGATAGCAAACAATACATCATTACTGAGGGTAGTTCAGAGGCAACTACGAAGGAAAAATTTGACTTACAGGAAACAGGAAATGTGGAATACGAAGGAGATATCTTTAAGTGGCAACCAACAACACCAGGAATGCCAAAGATGAAACGATGGAAACAATCTTTTTATGGAAAAAAGATGCAAATTAGTGCCGATCTTCCTTGGACTCTATATGTAACATTACCTACAGCTCCTTACATAGACTTCCTAGAAACGAGTTATATTAAAAATTTGGTGACAATGCAAATAATCGCAGTGGTAGGATTAATCATATCAGTCTTAGTGAGCAAAAAATTAGTAGCACCGATGTTAACACTGACACAAGTAACCACAGACTTATCTCAAAAACTACTGTATCAAGAAGCTCCTATAGGTTTGGCAAAGAAGAGTAGAATCGCAGAAATTAATACCCTCACTGCTAACTTTCAGTCAATGCTATTAGCTTTACAGGAAAAATTTACTGAAATTAAGCACACAAACGAATCTCTAGAAAACCGAGTCAGGGAAAGAACTCAAGAACTACACAAAAAAAATCGAGACCTCAGTGCAGAAATTCTGGAACGTCGCCGGATAGAATCTATTTTGAGCGATCGCGAAGAACGCTATGCACTTGCTATATCTGGTACAAACGATGGAATTTGGGATTGGGATATACAAACAAATCAGGTTTACTATTCACCTACCTGGATGAGAATTATTGGCCACGAAAATGACCCACTTCCTTACACTTTATCTACTTGGTCAGATAATATACATCCAGAGGATCTAGAAGCAACCCTCAGAGATGTAGAAGCACATTTAGCAGGAGAAACAGAACGTTATCAGAATACCCATCGCATCAAACATCGGGATGGGCATTATGTCTGGATATTTACCAAAGGACAACGTATTTGTGATGATTCAGGTCAACCCTATCGCGCTGTTGGCACAATAACAGACATCACAGAGAATAAGCAAGCAGAAGATCGAACCAGAACTGCTAAAGAAGAAGCAGAAGTTGCTAACCGAGCCAAAAGTGAATTTCTCGCTACAATGAGCCATGAGATCCGGACTCCAATGAATGCAGTTATTAGGATGACAGGTTTACTGTTAGACACAGAGCTAAACTCACAACAGCAAGATTTTGTCGAAGTTATCCGCAACAGTGGAGATGCTTTATTGAGCTTAATTAATGATATTCTTGATTTCTCTAAAATTGAATCTGGCAAACTATGTTTAGAGGAACAACCTTTTAATATCCGAAGCTGTATAGAGGAATGTCTAGATTTATTGGCTCCAAAAGCAGCCGAAAAAAAATTAGAGCTAGCTTATCTAATACAGCAACAAACTCCTGAAGTTATAGTAGGAGATGTAACTCGGTTACGTCAAGTATTAGTTAATCTCCTCAGCAATGGAGTCAAATTTACAGAAACTGGGGAAGTGGTATTATCAGTAACAGCTTCACTTCAGAATCAAAATTTAGACCCTGGGCAAAAAAGGGATTGTCCCATTCCCAATCAAACAGAATGTCTAGAATCATATGTTCCCTGCTCTACTGTCTACGAAATACAATTTGCGGTCAAAGATACTGGTATTGGTATTCCTCAAGATCGCATGGATCGTCTGTTCAAACCTTTCAGTCAAGTTGACGCTTCTACAACTCGTCACTATGGTGGCACAGGATTGGGGTTAGTTATTAGCAAGCGGTTAAGTGAAATTATGGGAGGAAAGATGTGGGTAGAAAGTGAAGCAGGAGTTGGTTCGACTTTCTTTTTCACTGTAGTAGCTACTGCTATTGGCGAAAATTCATGTCTTGGTCAGAAATCAGAAACTGAAACAATATTAAAAAATAAACATTTGTTAGTTGTAGATGACAATGCTACTAACAGGCAAGTACTAACACTTCAAGCAGAATCTTTATGTATGATTTCTCAAGCTGTAGGTAGTGGGCAAGAAGCGATAAATTTATTACAGTCAGGACAGACATTTGATTTTGCTATTCTAGATGTATATATGCCAGTAATGGATGGCTTCACTCTAGCTAATAAAATTCGCAAGTTACCTAATTGTCAAGAATTACCTTTAGTTTTTCTCAGTTCTCTAAGTCAACTAGAATACTCTACTGAGAACGTTAATATCAATGCTACTGCTTATCTCAACAAACCAATTAAACAATCTCAACTAGAAAAAGTGTTAGTAGGTATCCTGAGAGAGAGTATAGTTGATAGTACCCAAAAATCTAAAATTCAATCAAATTCCAAGTTAGCAGAAAAATTACCTCTGAAAATTCTATTAGCTGAAGATAACCTCGTTAACCAAAAAGTAGCAATTAATATTCTCAAAAATTTAGGATATCGAGTTGATGTTGCCGCTAATGGGTTAGAGGTATTAGCAGCTTTACGTCGTCAATCTTATGATGTGGTGCTGATGGATGTACAAATGCCAGAAATGGATGGTTTGACTGCTACACGCCAAATTTGTACTGAATGGGAGAAAGAAAAACGCCCCCGTATTATTGCTATGACGGCCAATGCAATGCAGGGCGACCGGGAAAATTGTCTAGCTGCTGGTATGGATGACTATATTAGTAAACCAGTTCGCTTAGAAGCATTGACTACAGCTTTAAGTAAATGCAATTTCCCAGAAACAACAACTGAACAAGATGTTTTACCTCAACCAAAGCTAGAAGAAGTCATCGATCTAGCAGTGTTGCAAGAGTTGAAGGAAATTGCTGGAGGTGAATCTGAGCTTTTAGTAGAAGTAATTGATTGCTATTTGGAAGATTCACCTAAACTGTTAGATGAAATGACTCAAGCAATTCAAGAACAGCAGGCAAAATTACTACAAAGGTCTGCTCATAGCATGAAATCTAGTAGTGCTTCTGTAGGGGCCACTAATTTGTCTGAGCTTTGCAAAGAGTTAGAATATATTGGGCGTGGAGGTACCACAGAAAGAGCGGATAAGATTTTATCTCAGGCACAGGCAGAATATAGGCTGGTCGAGACTGCCTTGCGGTTTGAGCTTCAGGCTTATATTTGAAGGAAGAAGGAAGAAGGAAGAAGGAAGAAGGAAGAAGGAAAAAGGAAGAAGGAAAAAGGAAAAAGGAAGAAGGAAGAAGGAAAAAGGAAGAGCTATTGTTAGCAGACTGACACAGCTAAAACTGTGCATTAGCTTTTAACTTGAAAATTCTTAATGCATGACTTTTCCCTATTCCCTATTCCCTATTGTTAG
>NZ_JAAHGK010001580.1:0-1483 GCF_010672505.1 Okeania sp. SIO2B9
CCCAATTTTGATAACCATAGTAAGCTTCTTGTAAATGAACTTTGGCATACTTAAATTTATTTTGATTTAGCCAATATTTTGCCGCTAATTCATTACCTAATGCTTCATATTGGATAAATTCATTTTTCTTTGCTGATTCTATGGCCTGATTATATAAGTCTATTGCTTCTAGATTCTTTCCAGAAATACTAGCTTTTTCTGCTTCTACTAATAAATATTTATGTTCAAAGTTTTCTTGGCAGTTATCTGCCCAAATTTTCATCTGCTGTTGATTTTTTTCTAGTTGTTGCCAATATTCTGTTTGTTTAGTTTCTGAAACGTGAGTATAAAGGGCAGCTAAGATTAGTGAATAATAAAAATTAAATTCTGTAGTAGGTACAGTACCTATAATAAATGTCAGATATTTTTTAGCTTCTAAGATGTTATGCAATGCGGAGTCTAAATCTCTATATAAATAGAGAATAAAAGACTTATTAATTAGATAGATACATAGAGAGTGAAAATTTTGATATTGTTGACAACTTTCCAAGTATTCTGTTTCGTTTATTTTGTCAATATCAAAGTCGATTTTTTTGTCTTTTAAAGAGTTTATATCCATTTTTTTTGTTTGTGCTTCCAAGTTTTCTATAATACTTTTAATTCCTGTTAAAGTATCTGTCGAAAGTTGATTTTTTGTTTTTTGAGTAAATTGTAAATAGCGAGAAACTTCTTTCAATGTTTCTGAAATTGGTCTGCCTTGGAATAATGAATTAATAGCAGTGTTATGTAGAAGATAACCAGCATATTCTAAATCCCCTGATTCTAAAGCCGCTCCATACCCTTCATTATTAATTAAATTAGATTCTTTGTGTGCTTAAACCAAAAACTTAATCCATTAGCAAATCCAGCATAAGCTTTACATTTTAAACCTAAAATTTCCCACTTATCAGTTAATTTTAGTGCCAAGAGACCAAACTGATATGCAGAGTGATAATCTCCTAAAGAACTATTGAGGATTATTCCATAGTTACAATAACAAACACATGACTCAGCAACTGAACCATATTTCAAAGAAATATTAACACCTTTCAATACAATTACTGTCCATAACTCTGGTGAAGTTAAATAAGTAGATGCCATCAAATTTGTAATTAAGGCTAAAGCTACTTTATATTTTGATTTCTCGCTTTTTGTTTCATAAATCAGACTAGCAATTTCTTGAGTGCGTAAATTTTCTTTTACTTTAGTAAATTCCCGATCAATAACTGTTTGTAAATCTGTTTCTGGAAGTTCGATTTCTAGTAATCCCAAAGCCTTCTTTGCTGCTGTAATTGCCTTTTCATACTGAGCGCGTAAAGTATATTGAACAACCAATAAATTATAAACTTCTGTTTTTTCAATAACTGATTTTGAAAGGTCTAATATTAATTTTATTAAGGCTTCACTTTCTGATAAATTACTGTTTAAATATTCTACTATTGCCCCTTCTTTATATAGAGCAAAA
>NZ_JAAHGK010001581.1:0-1482 GCF_010672505.1 Okeania sp. SIO2B9
TCTGGTTGGATTGCTGTCAACACAGGGGGAGAACATCACCTCACACGAAACAGCGGTCAGGGTTTCTCTGGCTGAAGAATCCCGCGTTGTCGCGAATATAGCAACGTCGGGAGTATGTCAATATCAAAGAGCATTGATAGACTACTTTGCAAATTTTCTCAAATCTCCAATATTCAGATAAAAAATTTTTTTTTATTAAATCTCAAATTTTGCCAGCATCTAGAAAAAGGAGTTCTGGCACAGGAAAAGCAGAATTACAAGACTCCAGAGGTTGGAGAAGAAAAATTGTCAGAGGAAATAAAATATATAGATAGGAGCGATCGCTCACTCAGGCTAAAAAGAGAATTTTGAGGAAGGTTGTTACTCATAGAAATATCAGAATTATTTCCATAAGAATCTCTAGTGTCAACCCAAAAGTCAAGGAAGGCAACACCGATACTATTACTATTAAATAGAGAAAAATCCGGTTTAACTAACAATCAGACTTAAAGCTAACCAAAGCCTTGAGGTTGATTTTCCTCTAGTTCTGTATCTGGGAAAGACTTGCGAATTATTTGAATATCAGGCTCTACCTCAATCCACAGCCGCGCACCACCAGCTTGACTTTTGTTAGGTTTATGAGGTCTATAGACGATTTTGCAATTTCCCAGAATTTCTACTTCGTGGCAGCGATGGTTTTTGCCTCCTTGTTTGACAGATACTGCTGGAAGAGAAGTACCGTGGTCTCGGTTATAGTCAATTTCTCTTCGCAGCACATGGATAAAAGTATTGCCTGTACGGAATCCTTTATTCCAAGTTCCTTGAGGACCTCGACGACCAGGGGTAATTTCTGGCATTCCTTTACTATTTAAAGGAATTACCCAGAACCGTTTGACTTTTTTAGCTCCTTTGAGACGACCTTGCCTCAAAAGTAACCTGAGTCTAGCAGTAGAAATATTTAGAAGAAATGCTGCTTCTGTTGTACCAACTTTATCTGGTTCAGTATTTGTATCTTTCATAAACTATTTCGGAATATATAAAGTATGAACTGGATAACCATTTACAATCCAACCACAAAGGATTTAGTTTAGCAATACTTGATTTTTCAGTATTGACTTTAATAGTAATCTTAGTAGAAAATTTCACAATTACCCAAGATTTCAATTGTAAGATAATAACTATACTATTTCGGAATATATAAAGTATGAACTGGATAACCATTTACAATCAAACCACAAAGGATTTAGTTTGGCAATACTTGATTTTTCAGTATTGACTTAATAATCATAATCTTAGTGGAAAATTTTACGAAAGATGGACGAGAGCTTGAAAGCCACGTCTTTTTAAAGCGTGGATGAAAAACGAACGGGGGATTTTAATCGCCTTAAAAATTTTTCATTTTCTCTTCTTTAATGTTATCCTATTAAAGGAGGTAATCAAAGATGTATGGATGTCAGCAAGAGTTAATTAAAATTCCCGAAACTATCCCGTTTTTAGAATACA
>NZ_JAAHGK010001582.1:0-1482 GCF_010672505.1 Okeania sp. SIO2B9
TCGATAATCACATTTTCACAGAACAGACTATTCTTGAGAGTAAGGTAATAGAAGAGTTAAAAGAAGTAGAAGCTCTAGATGAAGTAATAGATATTTATTTAGATACTTCTCCCGAACTTCTGGAGAATATTAATATTGCTATTAATCAAGCCGATCCACTTATACTTAAGAATGCTGCTCATTCTCTCAAGTCTATTAGTGGTACTCTAGGAGCAATGATTCTTTATAAAATTTGTCAAGAATTAGAAATTATGGCTCGTTTAGCTTATGAGTCAGAAAATTCTACTCCAGCAGAAGCAATAGAGATTTTTTCTCAGGTTAAAGTGGAGTATGAAAAAGTTATTGCTGCCTTGAAAATAGAGCGACAGAAATAGTAGGGGCAGGTTCGGCGTTAAGTTAATGCTGTTACAAATTATTCAGATGAACCCGCCCCCAACCCAATAATCTAACTGAAAATATATTTTTATTTCCGAAACAATTTAATATCAAAGGAATAGGAAATATGATTAATAGTCACAAAAATCAACTCGTAGGGGTGGGTTCATCTGTTCAATTATGATACCCAAAATTAATATCATAAACCCACCCCCATCACCATTAATTGCACAGTACAATATTTATTCATGGGTTTTAGGTAGGTTTTGTTAATAATTAACGATCGCATAACCGAAATACCCGATTTGGTAAAGATTTAATCATCTTGGGGACTGAGTTACATTTGTGTAGTATTTAAATTACATTATCGGTAATCTTCTGGCTGGAAGAGAGTAATTAAATAAAAGCCTAAATATTTATTGGTAATTAAGACCCTCAACAATCAGAGGGTTTTTTTTATTTTAAAAGAGGTTTACTGGAAAGTATAGCGCTACGGGCAAGTCATAAGTTAGTAGGGGCGAATGGCCATTCGCCTCTACAGAAGTCAGAAGTCATCCCTGACTAAGTTTGAGCATTTATAAACGTCCTAACCTATTTGCGTAACCTGTTTAATTTGCTGTTGGCAATTCCCCTCCCGTTAAATCGCCCGATGATAACGGGAGACCCCTTGCCGAATCAAGTGGGATAAGTATTTTCTCATTTTCTCGCGATCGCTTGAGAATCAATACATTTGTTGCAACTTTAAAAAACACAGTTGTTTAATTTCTTTGCACCTGCAATGAAAATAAAATATCCCTAAATAAAGAAGGGAGCTTTGTTGAAACTCCCTAATACATTTAATACTGACTTATAATACTGACTTATATCATGTCCGGATAATTAGTTATAAAAAAACTTTCTCCTTCAACTCCAGTTGTTCTTCTTTCTTCCCTCTTTCCTCTTTCCTCCTGACTCCTGACTTCCCCTCCTGGGAGGGGGAGGGGCGAGGGGTGGGTTGACTCCTGAGGACTCCCTAGTTATTTATTTATCACTGTTTAACCGGACATGATATTAATACTGTCAAACTATTCACTCACAAGCAAAGAAGCTATTGGAATGATTTACTTA
>NZ_JAAHGK010001583.1:0-1482 GCF_010672505.1 Okeania sp. SIO2B9
TTGGAAACATTCAAATCCATTGTTTGGAAAATCACAAATAACCCTTACAAAGGAGTTATTTTTGCTAGTAGAGTAGGTCAAGTATTTGGTTGGTTGGCAATAGTTTCTAGTTTGATTCCTACTTTTTTATCTGGTAGTTTTCCTAATATTTGGAATATTCTAATTGGTTCGTTTTTACTACAAAATGCTGGTCGTTCTGCCCAATATGCAGAAATCCAAGGTACTCTTGCAGACTTAACTGCAGCAGATGCTATTATTCTCGATCGCCCAATTGTTTCAGCTAGTCTTTCTCTACGAGAATTTGTGAATGAATATATAATTGGGAAAGATAGTAGAAAACAGTTTTTAGTTATTAATGAAGTAGATCAGTTAGTAGGAGTAATTAACGTTGATGATTTGAAAGTAGTTAATACCTCTGAGTGGCCTTTAGTTATGGTAAAAGAATTAACGAAACCTGTAATAAATATGGAGACTGTGGTAGCTAAAACTTCTCTTTTAGAAGTAGTTTCTTTATTGGAACAAAAGCAAATTAATGAATTAACTGTTATTGATGAAAACGGTGTTTTAGTTGGGTTAATTGAAAAAGCTTCAATTAGGAGTCTGTTGGAAAACAAAGCTCAGGTAAAATCTGCTTAGGTCAATGGAATAGAAAAATCTTTAATCTGTTAGATCGCGGGAGTCAGGAGTTAGGAGTCAGATGAATGGCTTCTATACCAACTCTTCGCTCATAAATTCTCTTTTTTGTCAAAGGAAAATTTCCTGCAATTGTCTTTTAATTACACTTATTATTCGACTACATTCTTTTTTCAAATTCGTATTATTGGCAGAGAATATATGGTGTCGTTCAAAACATAGATATGAATGTGAAATAGGAGTCAGAATGAATGGCTTCTATACCAGTTTTTTGGTCATAAATTTCCTGCAATTGTTTTTTAATTACACTTATTATTCGACTACATTCTTTTTTCAAATTCGTATTATTGGCAGAGAATATGTGGTGTCGTTCAAAACAAAAATATGAATGTTAAAATTGAAGTTTTCTTGTATATCTAAGCAATCGGGAATAGAGAAAGAGTGAGAATATTGTAGAATTAGAGAGAAAATTTTTGTTAATTAACTAAGGAATGAAAATCAATTAAAACCAGATAAAATTAATTACTTTTAAGAGGTTTTATCAGATCTCAAACATAAATTTCCGGTCTTATTTAATTTACTTTCCTTAGAATATATAATATATAGCAATCAAAGGGAAGGGCGCGGATAGATCAAAAGTTTAAAGTTCAGACAAGACAATATTTTTCCTTCTTCCTTCTTCCTTCTTTTCTCTGCTATGTCTTGAAGACTCAACTCTGTAACTAGTGCAGGATGGCAGAAATAAGTGACCAGTAGGAGCAATGCCCTCTTCCTGAGATAGAATACTCAGAGGTGCGATCGCATCGGAGAGGCCAGCCCCAAAAAGTGACCACTAAAAAAAAGTGATTT
>NZ_JAAHGK010001584.1:0-1480 GCF_010672505.1 Okeania sp. SIO2B9
CCTTTCTGTGGGAATCCACAATTTGCCGACTTCGTCTTTGTAGAGTGGAAGAGTATTATCATGACTGAGACTATAGGGATCGCCAGAGTTATGTTCATAATGGGTAAAGGTTTTTGTTTGGGGGTCGAATCGGTAAAGTCCATTACCCCAAGTCGCAAACCACACAAAACCTGCATCATCCTCAACTGCTGATACTGTAAAAACTGTGTTGTTATCTGACTTATTGATATTGTCGGGATTGTATTGATATCGAGTAAATTTCTGGGTTTCCCGGTCTAAAGTATTGAGACCGTTTTGAGTACCCACCCATAAATTCCCGCGACTATCTTCATAAATTCCTCGTACAACATTGTCACTGAGACTATGGGGGTCGTTTGGATCGTGCTGATAATGGGTAAATTTTTCTGTTTCATAGTCAAACCTTTCCAGACCACCATAAGTTGCGATCCAAAGTACACCCTTGCTGTCTTCATAGATTTTAAACACATCGTTATTAATTAAGCTGTGGGGATTTGTGGAATCATGTTGGTAGCGAGTAAATTTGCCTGTATTTCGATTCAGTTTGTTAAGTCCACCACCCAAAGTACCTATCCATAAATTTCCCTGACTGTCTTCATGGATAGCTCTAAGAGCATCGCTACTTAAACTTTGGGGGTTGTCTGGATCGTGATAATAGTGGGTAAAACTCTCAGTGGAAGGTACATATTGATTAAGTCCAGCATTCCAAGTTGTAATCCAGAGTGTACCACTACGGTCTATCAATAGGTCTCTAGTGCGATCGCTACTCAAACTACCAGGATTATTAGGATCGTGCTGAAAAATTTTCATTCCATTGCCATCATAGCGAATGAGTCCGCCATTCATCGCAAACCACATAAACCCATCATTATCTTGAACAATGTTCCAGACTCTATCTTCCGGAAGTCCATCTTTGCTGGTGATATGTTTGAATTTGGTAAATTTTCCTGCATCTCTTGCTCGGAGTATCTGTGGTGTTGGTTTCTTTGCCAAGGTAGCTAAATTTTCTACTGTTTTCTGTTCAGTCTGAAAGGAGTGGTCTTCTCCCAAGGCAACAGGCAACAGGCAACAGGCAACAGGCAACAGGCAATAGGCAATATATAGGAAAAAAGTATTTTTGCAAATATGAGATGCACCCTATCCGAATGGGATGTTTCCCAAACAGTTGAGTCCTGCTATTGTTTATATTTGGCTGATAATATTTATTATTTTTTAGACGATTTTTATACATAGTTTTTCATAATATATGGTTTTTCTAATTCTGTCAAAACACCAGAATGTTCAAAATATTGACTCAGAAATTTATTAAATCCATTCCAACCATCCGGTTTAGCCGCATAAAACAAAAGCTGTTGAGGCGAGAGTTCTTTTTCCCATTCCTTCACAGCTTTTTCTCCAGATTTAATTGCCTTTTCTATATCTGTTTTATCTGTTTTATTCAAAGTTTGAGTTAGGCGATCGC
>NZ_JAAHGK010001585.1:0-1480 GCF_010672505.1 Okeania sp. SIO2B9
CGGCAGGCGCGCGGTTGGGCGCGCTTTTGGTAATGCTGGCCCGCCAGCTTGGCTTGCCAGTCTATGAAACAGACCTGTCATGTTCTATGCGCTCCAGATAATACGCGCGCCGGGTGGGGCTGAGTGACAGGATGGTGTCCTCATCCCATCCATAGGCCCCGGCCAAAATATGAATATCGTTCAACAATTGCGCCGCCCGCGCGGCAACTTCGTCCCAAAGGACGCCAGCAATATCGAGCCGAACCTGCTGGGCTGCGCCGCATTCAGGGCATACCACATCCAGTTCCGGGTCCGCCCACGGGTCAGCCGCATCAAGTGCCGCGCCCGCCCGCTCAAGAATGCCCGGCGATGGGACTTTGCCCGACTGTACACAGGATTGCAGCAAGCGGAACGCCAGTTCCCCGCCATCTTTAACCCCGGCCAAAACCGCCTGCGCCAAATCACGGCTTGTCGGCAAGCGCAGCTCAGTTCCGTCGACGTGAACAGTGGCTTGGGCACTTTGATAAGCTGGCAAGTCGTGCGTGTTCAGGCTCAGATCAAGGCGGGTACCACATGAGGTGCAATCAGACCAAAGGGAGAGATGATCCCCAAACAGCGCGCGGCGCAGCTGTAATAGTCGCCAGTTGCGCGCACCCAATGGCAGACCGGCAAGATCTTCATCGCCATCACTGCTGAGCGCCAGCAATGACAAAGCCCTGTCAATGTCATGACGGGGTGCAGCGGTTTCCCAAACCGCCACAAACTCTTTGTCAGACACCACCCCCATCTGGCCTATGCCGGCTCGTTAAAGCTTGGCTCCGTCGGCTCGGTCACGTCATAGTCGCGCTCCCAGCCCTCATTCTCCAGTTTGAGCGTCTGGATCGCTACCGCGTTGGCATTTGCGTTAAGTTCCGGCAAGGCTTGATATTCGGACACCCAACAGCGGAACACCTTATAGGCCAGGACGATCTGCCCGGCCTCATTATAGACTTCGATGATAATGTCTTTGCGGAAATCAGACAGCAACACCTCCGCGCCAAGCCCGGAGCCATAATTCCAGACCTTGTTGGTCCAGGCCTCAAACTCCGGATCATGGGTCACGCCGCGCTCAAGCGTGATGGCCTCATAAGATGTGCGACCGGGAGATTTTCGCGTCAAAGATGGATCGCCCCCTTCGCGATGCTCCACCGGATCAGTGCTGCGTTTGAGCGCGCTAACCTTGCTGATCCCCGCCACATAGCGGCCATCACATTTGACCCGAAACTTGAAGTTTTTGTAGGGGTCGAAACGCTGTGCATTTACGCTGAACTGCGCCATGTCAAATCCTCCCTAGACCTGAATTTCGCCAGCCAGCTGCTGGATTTTGATGATCACGAACTCGGCAGGTTTAAGCGGGGCGAATCCGACCACGATGTTGACGATGCCATTGTCGATATCGTTCTGGGTTGTTGTCTCCTTGTCGCATTTCACAAAATAAGCCTCGCGTGGGCTCGCGCCCTGA
>NZ_JAAHGK010001586.1:0-1479 GCF_010672505.1 Okeania sp. SIO2B9
TTTTTCTTGATAATTTTACTATAGTAATTAGTTATATAGCGATCGCCGAATGATTTATGAGATATTTGAAAATATAGCAATTCCCACGAAGAGTGAGGTAAAAAATTTGTAATTTTTAGGGAGTAGGGAGTAGGGGGTAGTCATTCTGGTTCGGTGAGAATACCAAAGAAGAAAAACAACTGTACCTCAGTAACTTGAGAAACACTATATTTAAGTATTTAAGATGAATCAAAATCCTTTTATATTCTGATAGGCGTGACTCAATGACTCCTAATTAACTCTCAAACAAATTAGGCGATCGCTACCTCATTAAAGTTTTTTCATCAAAGAAGTTAACTCAGAAAAATATATCTCTATCTAATTTTTGATTATGATTGAAAGTGTTTGGTAGTTTAGGGTAACTATCTTAAGTTAAAAAAGGAATATTTAGTTATGCCTAAAACTTGCTTTAGTGTTGATGTTTTTTGAGAATTATAGAAAGTTTATATCTATATTTTATAAAGGCGAGCTTAACTCACGGCAAAAGTTTTCAAGGTACTGAATTTCCTTAGCTATTGCTGACTTACTCTTCCAGATTAAATATATTTTTTCTACTTCTATTTATTTACTAATTTTCTAGGGTAATCCTAGATTGGTTGTGACAATTTTGATAATAGCTAATTTGATCTGAAAACCTGGAACATTCTAACTCTTAACTGCCACCAAAATATTACAACTTAAATAGGATTGCTATAGGGTAATTCCTAAAATAGATTCATCCCAATAATCTTTAAATTTAGAGCCAGACATTTTTTGAGTATATAGGTTATTGAAACGTTGATTTTGTTCATCTGTAAAATAATTACGCCAGTCTCCTACTATTCCTTTTCTTAAATGTGGAGCTTCATTTTGATTAATTATCATCCAATTACAATCAGCTTGATCATTTTTTTTCATTTCGTCTAATCTACTGCCAATTGCTACTTTATCTATAACTTCTTCTGATCCTTTAATTTCCAAAAAAACGGCTAATTTACACAGACAAATTTTGATATTTTTCTGCAATTCTTCGTATGTAAGATATAAGACTTGTTGACGAGATGATAAAAATTTTTCCCAATGCAAGTGAAAATCAAACCAACTTCCATAATGAACTTGACCTGATAAATATAATTCAAAAAAGTCATCCCAATTTCCCTGATAAGATATACTCTTTTTTCCTTTCAAATGATGGTACATGGAAACAGCAACATCTTTAGGATTTCTGATTAAAAATATGTATTTTGTATTCGGAAGTCCTTCGGGTATTAAATGAGGCCAGCCATGAAAAGTTAAGATTCGAGGGGATGGGAGAGATTCAAAATACTCGTAAGAATGTTCTCTAGCAATATCTGAACATGGAGGTAAACAAAATTCTAGCCAGGGAAAAGCTTCTTTCATTGTTAAATTAGGTTGATTACCTTGATTATTTAAAAGTAAAAGAATCTGCTGTAGACAAGA
>NZ_JAAHGK010001587.1:0-1476 GCF_010672505.1 Okeania sp. SIO2B9
GAGTCAACAGCCGTATATCTTGAAGCTGTATATCACCGGTAGTAGTCCCCGCTCGGAACGTGCGATCGAGAGTGATCTGAATTTTGTGTAAACGCTTGTTTGTTTAGAGAGAGAAGCGTTCTGGAAACAGGATAGCAAAATGCGATAGTGCGGCACGCCAATTTTTAATTGGACGATTCCATTTTTTCGCAATGTTATTCATGGCCAGATACATGAGTCTGCAAACAGCGGCTTCATCTGGAAAGACCGCTTTGGTCTTAATCACCTTACGCAAAGAGCGATTAAGGGATTCGATAGCATTGGTGGTGTAAATCACTCGACGAATCTCCATTGGGTAGTCAAAAATAGGAATGACATGTTCCCAGTGACGGATCCAGATCTGGCTGATAGCTGGGTAGGCCTCATCCCATTTCTCAGCAAAGGCATCAAGGGCCGCTTCTGACTCCGCCAGGGTGGCGGCTTGGTAAATTGGCTTGAGGTCCTTGGCCACGGCTTTTCGGTCTTTCCAGGGGACATACTTCATGCAGTTACGCATCAGATGGACAATGCATAATTGCACTTGTGTCTGGGGATAGACCGCTTCGATGGCTTGGGGAAATCCTTTAAGGCCATCACAACAGGCAATCAGAATATCCTTCAAGCCCCTGTTCTTAAGGTCCGTGAGCACCTTCAACCAAAATTTGGCTCCCTCGGTTTCAGCTTCACCGATCCACAGACCGAGGAGCTGTTTCTCGCCCTCTCGGTCGATGCCGAGAACCACATAGACGGCTCGTTTGCTGACGCGACCTGAGACCTTGATATTCACATAAAGGGCGTCGAGATAGACAATGGGGTAAATCTCATCCAGGGGGCGGGACTGCCAAGCTTTGACATCCTCGCTAACGGTATCGATGACTTCGCTGATCACCGATGCTGAAATCGTTGCGCCGCCATACAATTCTTCGAGTTGCGCACTGATATCACGGGTGCTCATTCCTCGGGCATACAGCGCCAGTATTTTGTCATCCAGACCGGCCAGGCGGCGCTGGTGTTTAGGCACCAGAATCGGCTCAAAGCTGCTGTTTCGGTCTCGAGGAATCGAGAGTTCCAATTCTCCGTCTTCCGATTGCACCGTTTTCTTTGAACTGCCATTGCGGCTATTTTTAGGGTGCTCGTCGTTTGGACTCGATTGAAGATGGTGATTCAGTTCACCGGCTAACGCACGTTCGACCAACCGTTTTTTGATCCGTTTTGCTAGACCGGACTCACCCAATATGTCCTCGGGCGTGGCACAGTCTGCTAGCAGTTCGTCTAGAAGCTCATCGACACGATTGGGTTCTTTTTTCTTGCGGGCCATGGGGCGATCTCCTGATGTACATGGATGATAGATCGCTTACACAAAATTCCGTACAGTCCCTTCTAGAAGATGCCCTTCAGCCTCCCGCCGTGTATGCCCTTTTAGAAACATTAATCGATTTTCTAGAGGAAGCCTAATCC
>NZ_JAAHGK010001588.1:0-1476 GCF_010672505.1 Okeania sp. SIO2B9
TAAATTCTATTGTTATTAAACAGTAGCTAACTCAGGTTCAGGAACAGGACGCTTACTATTACGAATACCATTAATTGCTTCTGCATAATCATCAGCTTTAAACACGGCAGAACCTGCAACAATAGCATTAGCACCAGCTTCTAACACCTGCCAAGTATTATTAGTCTTAAGGCCACCATCAACTTCAATCCAAGGATCGAGTCCTCGTTCATCACACATTTCACGAAGCTTACGAATCTTAGATACTACTCCAGGAATAAAACTCTGGCCTCCAAAACCAGGGTTGACACTCATAATCAACACCAAGTCACACAAATCTAAAGTATATTCAATTAATTCTAATGGTGTAGAAGGATTAAGAACTACACCAGCTTGCTTACCCAACTCTTTGATTTGGCCTAGAGTTCGGTGCAAATGGGGTGAAGCATTATGTTCAGCATGAACAGATATAATATCAGCACCTGCCTTAGCAAAATCTTCAACATATTTCTCTGGCTCCACAATCATTAAGTGGACATCAAGAGTTTTTTCAGTGACAGGGCGAAGTGCTTGGACGATTAATGGACCGATAGTAATGTTAGGTACAAAACGGCCATCCATTACATCAACATGAATCCAGTCAGCACCAGCTTGGTCTACAGCTCGTACTTCATCTCCAAGACGGCTAAAATCTGCTGATAGTATAGATGGGGCAATAACAATAGGTTTTTTCTGCATAGTGGTCATAAGAGTGAATGTTCTCCTACTATTCTCTGTTGCGTAAATTTTAACACTAATTTAATAATTTATTGTCAGAATATATATGTAGCATTGAAATTTGAGATCTAAACAAAAAATTAAATGTTTGAGGAAACAGGGGAAAGTCAAATATTTGACAGGGTTTTTAAGAGGAGAAAAAATTAATAACTTACAAAATACTTACCAAGAAAGTCAGTAACATGGTGAGTAGAGAAATCTGTTTTAGGAAAATCTAATAAAGATATATCATTCCGGTCAGAATAATCATCAAAATCTCCAAAAAATTCACCAATACCAGGTAAAAATCCTTGCATTGATACTGATTTTTTTATTAGTTTATTATAAGAAAAATCAACTTTTGAATAATAACATATAACTTTTATTTGTGAAATTACAAAAATCAGTTATTTTAACTTTTTGACCAACATGAATTTTTAAATTATTTTGATATATATACGCAATAAATATCGGTAATTTGCTAGCTACCATGATTGTAAATGTATATTTTTCATCCTCAAGTACATACTCAAAATTTATATAAAACTTCCAGTGAACCCCTCTATTTTTTTGATCATCTAGGATGAATCTCTCAACTTATTCTATAGAAGCATTAGTTTGTAGATAAAAAATCAACTTGTTTAAGTCAAGTTTTTCATTGATTAAATGTGGTATATATTTTATATTTTCAGCTTTAATTAAATGTATCATCACCTCTATATATTTTTTCAGTTGTTAATT
>NZ_JAAHGK010001589.1:0-1474 GCF_010672505.1 Okeania sp. SIO2B9
TTTTACAACTGGCAAGCAAACTTAAATCAGGTAAAATAAATCTCAAATGTAATAAAGTCTTGGGGTTATTATTTTCTAAAGCTTCGACACGAACTAGGGTAAGTTTTACCGTGGCAATGTATCAATTGGGAGGTCAAGTTATTGATTTGAATCCTAATGTTACTCAAGTTAGTCGTGGGGAACCTTTGGCTGATACTGCTAGAGTTTTAGACCGATATTTGGATATTTTAGCTATTCGTACTTTTGAGCAAAAAGATTTAGAAACTTTTGCAAGTTATACAAAAATTCCTGTAATTAACGCTCTCACAGATAGGGAACATCCTTGTCAGGTAATGGCTGATTTATTGACCATTCAAGAATGTTTTGGCAAACTAGATGGATTAACTTTAAGTTATTTTGGTGATGGTAATAATATGGCAAATTCTTTACTGTTAGGTTGTGCAATGGTAGGGATGAATGTCAGGATAGCAACTCCACCAAATTATTTACCAAATGTGGAAATTGTGGAGCAAGCAAAAGCTATTACTAATGGTAAGAGTGAAGTTATAGTTACTGAAGATCCCCAAGTGGCAGTTAAGGGTGCTCAGGTACTTTATACTGATGTTTGGGCAAGTATGGGACAAGAAGAGGAAGCTAATAGTCGAATACCTATTTTTCAGCCTTATCAGGTTAATGAAAAGTTGGTAGAAAGTGCAGCAGATGATGCGATCGTGTTGCATTGTTTACCAGCTCATCGGGATGAAGAAATTACTGATGGAGTGATAGAAGGAGAGCGATCGCGAGTTTGGGATCAAGCAGAAAACAGGATGCACGCTCAAAAAGCTTTATTAGTAAGTCTTTTAGGTAGTGATTAGAGTTTACCAACTGGCAAAGTAGTAGGGACTTTTCATGGAAAGTCCCCACCAGTTTTACAGATGTAAAGATATAGCAGAAGGAAGAAGGAAGAAGAAAGAAGAAAGAAGAAAGAAGGAAGAAAGCAGCTATGCTGTTTGCCCAGCATGACCTAGGAAAGGCAGAAGGAAAAATCTGGCGTTGTCTGAGTTTTAAGCTGTAGATAAAAATAATATTATTCATCCTTATTTTTCTATTCTGTTTGTCACTTATAGAGTTTTTGAACATGCTAAAAAGAAGCATTATTTATTACTAATAATGTTAATTTTTAGAGGTTATTACTTAATTTTTATATGCAGAATATCATCATTATATTATTAAAAAAACCTTCAAATACATAACTTTTAAATTGATTATTTTTTTTGATAAATTATAAAATATTTAACCTTATACTCATATTACTTTATACTTTTTATCCTTTTTTTTGCTGTGTTTAAAGTAAATATAGCACTAAACTAAATCCGCTTTCATCCACATAATATAAATCTATTATTCCCTTAATTGCGTTTTTTTTACTCATATAGCAGTAGAAGCAAAGGGCGCGGACATATAAAAAGCTTAAAACTCAGACAAAGCAATATTT
>NZ_JAAHGK010000159.1:0-8456 GCF_010672505.1 Okeania sp. SIO2B9
TCTTAATAGACATCTCCAAGAATCAAAAATCAATATCTATATCCCAAAGAAATTATCAATTCTTTACCCCTACAGCAAAGCTGCCTACTGTCTACTCCCTATGGGTGGAGTAGATATCTAATTATCATTACATTTAAGCAACGCCGAAATTTTGGCATTGCACAGTGACGAATGATATCAAATCCGCTCGGGTTCGGTATAAAAAAAATTTTCATCTTCATCCAAGAGCAAATGTTTCGCGCATTCTCTTCCCTCCTGAGGAGGTCCTCCTGACTCGGTCCTCCTAGATTAACTATCTAATTACACCGATGTTACCGGATTTGATATGATTTGAGATTTTTGATGAACAAGATTTTGGATTAATCAATTGCTATAATAATTAATATTAGGTTTTTTTTAGTCAAAGTCTAAACTATTTTTTGGCAATATCATTCCATAATGTGCAACCCCGAAATTTTGGTGGTGGTGCATTGTAATAGTCGTCCATTGTAATTATTGTTGTTACGAGACCGCAGTGGGAGCATCTTGATCCCGTGCCAAACATTGCTTGTTTATATCTACCATTACTACGCAGAACTACCGAAATTTTTATTAGCTGAAAGTATGATTTTCTAGAATTGTATTGGTTGATAAACTTAACTCTTACCAACAATTTCACGGTATCGTTCCATTTTTAGTTAAATCACAGATTTTTATTTTTATTTAATTTATCAAGCTTTTGTAGAAAATAACTTTCTCGATATCCCCCCAATTGTCTAGATAATTCTAACCCTCTTTGAAAAGATGAAATTGCTAAAGGAAAAGCCTTTAACTGTGCATAAACTTGACCCATACGGTCATAAGTTTCCATCATCCCATAAACATTAACAAACTGTTGATCCATCAATAATTGCACTTTATATATTTCAATTGCTGCCTCTTTTTCATCCTGAGAAAGATAGAGTGCTGCCAATTTTTCTAAAGCATCACTAGCACTTATAAACTGTTGAATTGATTGAGCAATATCATAAGCTTCCTGATAGTATTGACTGGCAAGACTAAGTTTACCGAGTTCCTCATAATCTCCAGCAATAGATATTTTTATATCCGGAATTTCTGTGATAGTTTCTTGACCTTCGTAAAAATTGACCAATCTTTCTTTAGCTGTAATTGCTTGTAGAGGTTTTCCCGCTTGATTATAAATGAAAGCTAATTTTTCGATAGTATCTACTTTTTCAAAATTAGTAGTTAAAGCAGGATCTGTTGTTTCTTCATTAGTAGATGTTGCTGAGTTACTCTGCTGCTGAACCTCCAATAATTCTTCATAGGCGATCGCTGCATTATCATAATCTAACCAATTCAAATATATTTCCCCCATAGCTGTCAAAGCTTGTTTCAGGGTAGCAATATCCTCTCGCTCTCTTGCTTCAACAATAACTTGTTGATAAACTTGAACTGCTGGATCTTTTGCTCTAACAGTATTAAATGCAGAACCTAATGCTTGCAACAATTCTATATTCACTGGTTCTTGTTCTTGAATCTCTGGTTGTATGGTTTCCAGTCGTTTTGTAATCCACTGCACTTGTAATTTTTGACTATTATTCCATGCTATTTCCGCCACTCGTTCCAAAGCTGCTAACTCTTCTGCTTGACCCAGATAACGTCGCAAACGAAGTTCTCTATTCCAGGTATCAAAAGCTTTAGTTGTTTCTCCCGCCGCGAATAATGCTGAAGCTTCAGCGTTAAGTCGGTCGAGTTCTTGAGAAAGTTCTTCTCGTTTGTCCCCGGTAACGGTTCCTGTAGTAGGGGGTTCTGGTAAGAGTGGGTCTGGTTCAGTGCTTTCTAAAGGGTTAGGGGAAAATTTATTGGGAGATTCTAATTCTTGTTCTGCATCTGTTTGACGTTGAGAGATAATATTTACAGCATTTTTTCTGACGGTATATTCGGAAAATTCAGGAGTTTTTGCTAAACAATAGCTTGAAAAGTAGAGGTAAAAACAACTGCTAGTGAGAACTAAGTTTTGAATTTTGAGCATTTTAATTAGATGGTTAACTTTGATAATAATTTTAGGTCTTATGTGAGGCTGAACATAATTATTAAATGTGGAATAGGCATCTTGCCTGTTTCTGTTCCGTTCCGCCCCTACAGATTGTGTGTAATTTCGTATTTTGCGTAAGTCCTGTCTAATTAAAATATTATCTTTTTCTTTTGGGTTTTATACTCCACCGTCACCCGCAGTGTTTACTCCTAACTCCTGTGAAATCATACATTCAACAACGCCCCTATTTAAAATAATAAATTATCAATCATTCTCATCCTCAGAAGCTCTCGAAAAAATTGCCAGGAAAATTGTTGCATTCAAACAAAAATTCTGATATTCTGAAGATTATAAAATGTATAAGGGTTTGTTCGCCCCTGCGTATGACTTTTTATTCAACGCAAAAAATAAAGAAGCTGATTCCCCTTTAAAAGCTCTCGAAAAAAATGCCAGGGAAATTGTTGCATTCAAACAAAAACTCTGATATTTTGAAGATTATAAAATGTATAAGGGGCTGTTCGCCCCTGCGTATGACTTTTTATTCAACGCAAAAAATAAAGAAGCTGATTCCCCTTTAAAAGCTCTCGAAAAAAATGCCAGGGAAATTGTTGCATTCAAACAAAAACTCTGATATTTTGAAGATTATAAAATGTATAAGGGGCTGTTCGTCCCTGCGCATGATTTTTTATTCAACGCAAAAAAATCAATGAAAATAGAAGTTTATCAAAAAAATATGGGTTTAAAACCCCGCCTTTTAAGGCGCAATATTTTTGGAGCCTTGCTCAAATCCCCGTTACAAAAATAACTTCACTTCTGACTTCTGACTTATGACTTCTGACTTCGTTAATCGCCTCTTCCCATAATATGACCAAAAAATTAGGTTTCAAGCCTCTCTATTGCAGGAAGTACTGATAACTGAAATGACCATCACCCTCAAACTATTCGCAGCCTACCAAGAAGCCTATGGAGTCTCCGAACTCCAACTCACCCTTTCCCCAGGAACTACCGCCTCCCAACTTTTAGAACAGATCGTCACTCAACACCCCGAACTAGAGCAGTGGCGAAAAGTAACCAAATTTGGTATTAACTTCAACTTTGCTCCACCCGAAACCGTCCTTCAAGACGGCGATGAAGTAGTCCTCATTCCTCCAGTTAGTGGTGGCCTTAACTAGCTATCAGCATTTTCCGTACCGGAATGCTCCGCAAACAGCTATCAGCATTTTCCATACCGGAATGCTTTGCAAACAGCACTCAGCTTTCAAGACCCTAAAAGCTTGAGTTGAAATTCCCGACTTCTATAGAAGCCTTCTTCTTTACAATTTTAGAATTTAGATATTTTTTTTAGAAAATATAATTTCTTTGGTATATGGTATTAAACCACTTACCTCTAGAAACTTTTTCACTATAAAATGCTACATTTATTAAAATAAATCCAATAACATGATTCACATTTAATACTAAGTTAAATAGAAAAAATGTGACACAAAAAAAATAAATTTATCCTGAAAATCAGTAAAATTGACAACCAAAATATTAATCAATTTGAACAAAATAGTTATCAAAATAATCGGGTCTAAAACCCCGCCTTTTAAGGTGAAATATTTTTGGATCCTTGCTCAAATCCCCCTTAAAAAAATAACTTCTGTACGTCGCCAATGGGGCGACTCCCCTATCTGACTTCTGACTTCGTTAAGCAAGTCACTAACTTTAAGCTTAATTCTAAACAACTAAGCCATTTATACTACCGCTCAAATCGCTACATTAAAATTAACTACTAAATTAGTAAAATTACTTACCAAAACAGAAAATCTATCTGTTGCAATTAATAATGGAAAAAATAGAATAAAATTAATCCCGACTATTTTTGTCTGGTATGGTTGACGGTGATTTTTACCCATGCTAGTATTTCAAAAAGTGCAGAAGAATAGTTCTTAGTTAGAAGTAGGGAGTAAAGACCATGACCCAGGCTACAAATACCGATAGTCAAATCCACAGTCAAAATACAGCAATAGAAACACTCAAGTGCAAAGAATGTGGTGAAGAATACCCACTAGAAGCCAAACATATATGCGAAGACGTATGCTTTGGCCCCCTAGAAGTAAAGTACGACTATGAAAAGCTCAGTCAAACAGTCAGTCGGGCAACAATCGAAGCAGGTCCTAACTCTATATGGCGTTATCGTCAATTCCTACCAGTAAAAACAGATAATGTAATAGACGTAGGAACAGGTATGACCCCCCTACTAAAATCAGAACGTTTAGCCCGTCGCCTGGGTCTAAAAAATCTCTACATCAAAAATGACGCTGTAAATATGCCTACCCTCAGTTTCAAAGATAGGGTAGTATCAGTGGCCTTAAGTCGGGCCAGAGAATTAGGTTTCTCCACAGTATCCTGCGCAAGTACAGGCAACCTAGCAAACTCCACCGCAGCGATCGCAGCCAAAGCAGGATTAGAGTGTTGTGTATTTATCCCCGCCGACCTAGAAGCAGGCAAAATTCTCGGCACCCTAATTTACAATCCAACAGTTATGGCAGTTAAAGGTAACTACGACCAAGTAAACCGCCTCTGTTGCGAAGTTGCCAATACCTACGGTTGGGGATTTGTAAATATTAACCTCCGTCCCTACTACTCAGAAGGTTCAAAAACTCTAGGCTTTGAAGTCGCCGAACAACTAGGATGGCAACTACCAGACCATATAGTTGCTCCCATAGCCTCCGGTTCCCTCTACACAAAAATTTACAAAGGATTCCAAGAGTTTGTTAAAGTAGGTTTAGTAGAAGATAAAGCAGTTCGTTTTAGTGGAGCGCAAGCTGAAGGTTGTTCTCCAGTAGCTCAAGCATTCAAAGAAGGTCGTGATTTTATCACCCCAGTTAAACCTAATACTATTGCCAAATCAATCGCAATCGGCAACCCCGCAGATGGTATCTACGCATTAGAAGTAGCTCGCAAAACAAACGGTAATATCGAATCTGTCACGGATGCTGAAGTTATTGAAGGTATGAAGTTATTGGCAGAAACAGAAGGAATTTTCACCGAAACAGCAGGTGGTACAACTATTGCGGTCTTGAAAAAATTAGCAGAAGCAGGCAAAATCGATCCAGAAGAAACTACTGTTGCTTACATTACAGGTAACGGCTTAAAGACACAAGAAGCAGTACAAGGTTATATCGGCGAACCTTTAACAATAGATGCAAAGTTAGACAGTTTCGAGCGAGCTTGGGAACGTGCTCAAACATTAGAGCGTCTTGATTGGGAGCAAGTTTTGGTTTAAGCAACTTTACCTCAAAAATTCCTAAAGACAGCAGATTCGGTGGTATCTGAAGTAAAGATACTAACAGTTAAATGTTCCTAGTGCGGGTATCTTGTCCGCGATGAATATACCTCAGCAAGGTTAAATCTGGTGTATCTTCCAGGCAGTAATAGTGGGTTAGGAAAAATAATTTTTTTCTTAAAAATTGACAGTTTTTCTTAGCCCACCATTAGAATAAAAATTTGCAAAGACGTTTTAGTTATATCAATAACATTACTCAACTATGGCAGTTACAGTTTTAATTCCTACTCCCTTACAAAAGTTCACCAAGAGTAAAGCAAAAATTGAATGTGGCGGTGGCAATATTTCCGAACTAATAGATTCTCTAGAAGCAAACTTTCCTGGCATTAAAAAAAGTCTCTGTGATGACCAAGGAGAACCCCGAAGATTTTTAAACTTCTACGTCAACAGCGAAGATATCCGATTTTTAGAGGGAACAAAAACATCTCTACAAGATGGAGATGAAGTTAGTATTGTTCCTGCTGTTGCTGGTGGTTAAATAGGTGTGATGAAACTAGTAATACGGCTTACACTAAGCTCCACGATTACAACCGCAAAAAAATCTATCAAATTCAGATTCTAGATTGTTTCTTACTTTGACCGATAAATTTTGGTCTGAATCTTCCTCTTTTAAGAGGATAAAAAAAAGAATATTCCGTATTTCAAGTCTCTTGATTCAGCTAAAGGTACTGATAACTGTTAACTTATGACTGAAATGACCCCGCCTAGCAATAATGATTGATTTTATTTAAACTCAATCCAGGCCGTGAGATAATATTTCTAAATTATAGAAATAATTTGGAGATTTAATATGGTCCAGGGTAATATATGGATTCCAATTGCAGTAGTTGTAGTAGGCTTTGTTGCTGCTATTACTATAGGTTCAATTGCTTGGTATAATTCTAAGCGTCCACCTGGTTGGGAAGATGCACAACGTCCAGACTATGTTCCTAAAGTTAATGATGATAAAGATAGCTAAAAGCATAACAGTTTACTGAACATTAGAAGCTACTCTAACTAGGTAGAGATTATGTTTTAGAGTAGCTTTTATCTGACCTGAGTATTATCTCATTTGTGATATTGTTTGAGAAATAATCCAGAATTGTCAAGGAAGTTGTATACTTTTAGTCAATTCCTGCTTGATTATCAATCTCACTCCATCAATTTTGATCTTGCATTAAATGGATTTTAAAGATTAACAACTATTTATTCTTCATCCCACTAGGAAACTGTTCAATCTTAGCTATACCATAGAACGTGATGTCATCTCTTCCTACCCTTAGTCGGTCTACTCTTAGTTGAGTATTTTCTAAAGCAAATTTATCTAAATCTAGTAAATTATTTACATGGTCTATGAGAGATTTACCTAAATCTACTGACTCTCGATCGCCATTATATTTAACATTAACAAATTTGATTTTACGTCTATTTTCCACTTCAATGTTAGCAGTGAAATCAACATCTATAGGTTGATTTGGATTTCCTACCCCGATTTGAGTTTTAAGTCTGAGGGCTCGCTCTTCAGTGATGGTCATTTGAGTATTTTGGAAATGTAGGGATTGTCCCTGATATTTGAGCCTTTGCAGTTTCTCTATCACAAATGGTGTATTGAAAGAGGTAGTCAAGTCAGACTCAGTTAATACAGTCCTCAGAGTGGCCTGAATCGGCTGCCTTAATTTGACTTTACCAGTAAAAATTGCACTAAAGTCTATTGATACAGCTTGCAGGTAAAGCTCCATAACTTCAATCCGAAGGCCATTGTACATCCGCATTCCTTTGCCAATGAAATCAAACCCATCCAGACTACCCTGTAAAAGTTTGGCCACTGGCTCGGCACGGACATTGGCTTCGACTTTATCAGAGCTTTTAAACAGAGCTGCTATTGCCGCTCCTGCTGCCTTGCTCACTAGGCGATCGCCACTTTGATTTTGCATTGGTACATTGGTCAACAACGCAGTCACCATAATTTTTCAATGTTTGCCTTCATTGATATCCTAGCAGTTTGATAAAGAATTGTAAAGTTTACTTGTACTTATGTACTTAATAAGCATTATTTTGCATCTACTGAAGACATAGCCTACTGGACTGACATAGGGGGATGGGTCGGGTTCATCTCAATTTAATGTTGAGCAATTAATTTAACGCCGAACCCGCCCCTACTATTGCAAAATTTTAGATGTGTCAATCCACTAGGCAAATAAAACTTTTAGGAATAGACTGAATCAAGGGGTGTACCTTGTAGACAAGCATCGGTGAATATAGCCCCATTGAAGTCAGCTTGATCGACAATAGCGCAGAGCAAATTAGCCCGTTGTAAATTTGTGCCCCGGAGTATGGCCCCAGTAAAATTAGCTTCTTCTAAATCTGCTTGGGATAAATCTGCACCAGCTAAATTAGCACTACTAAATTCTGCCTGAAATAAAATAGTTCTAGTGAAATTCACACCTCGTAGGTCAGCACCACGAAAATCAGCCCCACTCAAGTCCAAATTATTCAGTACAGCTCCATTTAAGAAAGCACCTGCAAAGCTAGCTCCTCTAACTTGGGCATCCATAAAAATAGCACCCCGTAGATCAGCATTACGAAAGTCTGCCCCTCTCAAATCAGCACCAGTGAAGTCAGCTCCACGCAGGTTAGCTCTCAATTGTGCTTTCTGTAGATTAGCTCCAGCAAAATTAACTCCAACCAAGTTAGCTTGGTAGAAGTCTGCTTCTGAAAGTTGGGTTCCTGCTAAATCTGCACCAGGGAGATTAGCACTCGCTAAAAGTTTGATTTTGCCAACTCGAATGGCCGAAATATCTAGGGATGTTGATTGATTCATATACATAAAAATTGGTCTTAGGTGTTAGGTCTTAGGTATTAGGGTGAAAAAAGAATGCTTTTGTGAGGTGAAACTTCAATTATTAAGTAATTAACACAGGCACAATGATATTTTTGATAATGAGCACGCCACTAGCGTATTAATTATTCTGATGTTTACTTCTCCCCCACTCCCCTACTCCATCATATCAAATCCGGTAGCATCGGTATAAAAAAATTAAACCTGATAAATTAAGGGATGAATAGTAAGAGTTGGGCGATCGCCATGCCGAGATTGTTAAAGCTAGAACCACACAAAAGTATCGAAGA
>NZ_JAAHGK010001590.1:0-1468 GCF_010672505.1 Okeania sp. SIO2B9
TCTATGCCAAGAATCAATCTACTTTGACTAATAAGTTGACAAAAGGGCTTTCTTGTGCTGCAACCAAGGAGGATTTACAGCTTAAAGTCATAAATTATCTTCATATTCTTCTGACTCCCGAGTTTATTAATTCCGATCGATATAATGCTTTAATTTCTCAGATAGATAGATTCATTTATCCAGAAATAAATATCATTTCATCAGACAAAATTACTAATTCTCAGATTCCTGATTTCTCTACAAATGGAACTAAATTGGTTGAGTCTGGTATGGCGATTTTATTGTTAGATGTAGAAAATTTACACCTTGATATTGAAACAGAAAAAATCCTTGTAGATATCTGCAATTATCCGATTCAAATTAAGGTTGCTTTTGCTAATTGGCGCAGTATGGGAAAAAAAGATGAAGAATTTCATCAACGTGGTTATCAATTAATTCATGTTCCTCCTGGCAAGGATAGTGCTGATTTGAAAATGGCAACTGTAGGTGCTTCTATTTTTGTCAATTATCCCACAGCTAAAGAAGTTTTAGTTTGTTCTTCAGATCGAGGATTAACTCATCTGGGTACTACTCTTCAATCTCATGGATTAACTGTGTATCAAGTACGGAAATATAAAAACCAAATTACTGTTTTAAATAGTCAAACTGGGGAGTCACAAGTATATGCGATTTCTGTCCCAGACATACCTACTATTGACACATTTATTATTCAATTACAGGAGTTAATCAGGTCTGAATCAGAAAAAATAGGACTACAATGGATTAAATTTTCGAGAATTTCTGCGTTGTATAAAGAAACCTATAAAGTGAATCTTAAAGATGTAGTTTTAAATCACTTTCCTGACCAAAAGTCTAGACAAATATTTGTCAATTTTCCAGCTTATTTTGCAATTCATCAACCGTCGGAAAAATCCCAAACTTATGTCAGCATTTTTAATTTGTTTAAACCGGAAAAAAAGATTTTAAATCCTTCCACAAATAATCAGATTGAAGTCTCTGACAATATTACTGATATTGCCGAGATTACTTCTCAAGAAGTCATGGAAAAAGTCTTAGTAAAAATTGTGACTAACTTAACTGATAGCTCTCCAGATAAGTCTGTTCCTATATCTAATCTCGGCAGTGAGTTTAATCGTTTATATGGTAGACCAATTACTAAAACTATTAAGCGGTTCCAACCAAGTAAAAAATTTCCCAAATATTTGGAGCTGTGTACTTCGCTGAAGTTGCATCAATCTGAAGAAGGTCGTTGGTTCGTAAGCTTGAGATAAAGTCGGCATTGGTGAATTTAGCTATGATTTTTGTGCTTAGGGAATAGGGGATAGGGAATAGGGAATAGGTAGGGACTTTGAATACATCCCACATAGGGACTCTACATATAGCTAGTGCGTTATCGGCAGCTCTACCTTAGCAAATGCCATTCGCCCCTAAAGATGGTGCTTTAAAGGTCAATTTGCCTAAGTCCTGA
>NZ_JAAHGK010001591.1:0-1468 GCF_010672505.1 Okeania sp. SIO2B9
CTTACTCCTTCCTTCTTCCTTCTTCCTTCTTCAATTAGAACGGAATTTAATTATAATAAGAGTTAAGTAAAAAAATATATATACCCGATGAAAAAGGTCATTGTTATTACAGGAGTTAGCCGTGGTTTAGGTAGAGCTATGACCGATGAATTTATTAGATTAGGTCATACTATTATTGGTTGTGCTCGTTCTGCATCTGCTGTTGAAAAATTAACTACTAAATATGGTAATCCACATCAGTTTACTTCTGTGAATGTAGCAGATGAAAATTATGTGCGAGAGTGGGTAACTAAAACATTAAGTCATTATTCACCGCCAGATTTATTAATAAATAATGCCGCTATAATTAATCAACCAGGGTCTGTTTGGGAAGTTGATAGTGAGGAATTTTCCCAATTAATTGATATTAATATTAAGGGTGTGGCAAATGTGATGCGTCATTTTCTCCCCGCTATGATTTCTAGAAAGAGTGGAATAATTGTTAATTTTAGTTCTGGGTGGGGACGTTCTACTTCTCCACAAGTAGGGCCTTATTGCGCTTCAAAATGGGCAATTGAGGGTTTGACCCGTACTTTAGCCCAAGAATTACCGTCAGGAATGGCCGCTATTCCTCTCAACCCTGGAGTTATTCATACTGAGATGTTAGATATTTGTTTTGGGGAGGCAGCAAAGTCATGTACTCCTGTGCAGTCTTGGGTAAAGAAAGCTGTTCCTTTTTTGTTGAAGCTCAAACCTAGTGATAATGGAATGCCTTTAACTGTGTCTTAAGTCTGATATTTCTAGAAAGTTACGATATTACCATTTTTTTATCTTTTTCTTTTGGGTCTCATACCCCGCACCTCATAAGCAGTGTTTAAAATTGGTTGGGGTTTTAATCCCCATCAACTTTTTCCTTCTTACTTCTTACTTCTTCCTTCTTCAGTTAAATGCGGATGAAGGGACTTGAACCCCCACTTCCGAAGAAACTAGAACCTAAATCTAGCGCGTCTACCAATTCCGCCACATCCGCATAATTTTAATATAACACACAAATCAGAAATTTTTGCAATGACTGACAATTTTTTATTATAACTCTTTCTTCCCCTGCAAAATATAAGTCTTCATGTAACCTTTGCCCTTAATATCAATAAATCCCCGTTCCACAAATAAAAATTTGTGCTGTAAAATCTCATAGGTCTGTTCTGTTATTTGGATAACACCTGGTATACCGTGAGACTCCATACGACTAGCAATATTCACAGTATCACCCCATAAATCGTATATAAATTTTTTACGTCCAATAACACCAGCGACGACTGGGCCAGTATTTATACCAATACGAATATTAAAGTTTTGTTCCTGTTCATTAGCAAAATGGGCTACTTCCTTCAGCATATCTATAGCCATTAGAGCGATCGCCTCAGCATGATTTTCCATTGGGTTTGAATTTTGGCAACAGCATCCATTTTGATGCCCCTTATGTCATTTG
>NZ_JAAHGK010001592.1:0-1462 GCF_010672505.1 Okeania sp. SIO2B9
GTAGAGATGAAGGCAAAAATTATAATTATCTATGATCAATCAATACAGTTCAGACAAGATCAAAATTCATCTTATAGCCAATATCAAAATAAGCTCTTGCACATCACAGATTTGCAAAAAAAAATCCTAAACTTAACCGTATTCTCTGATAAAGCTTACTTGGTATAAGTATTTTTAATTATACCATAATAATCCTTACAGAAAGATACTGTAAGATGTTTTGCATTTTTTTTACTAATTATCTGATGCTTTGATTTAAGATATTTGTGAATGTTTTTTAGTATTATTAATTTAGTTTAAATGAATCTAAAAATTTTTCTACTGCTCCTGGAATTTCGTTTTCTGTTTCTATTTCACTGGCTCCAATCATATACAACCTTTTTCCTGCTAAGTAAACTCTGAATGTAATAGTTTCAACATTATTTGTCAGTACAAATTCTCGCCCTAAAAATCTTTCTGAGTTGTAGGAATCATTTCTACTCAATTCAAAATCTGTAACATCAATAATTTTGTGTTGTACTCTTACTAATATATCTTGCTTATCAGCCAATTGTTTACTATTTAAAACGTCAGAATAAGCAACGACAAATCTTGCTGATTCGGGATGACTTGCAAATACTTTAAAATTAATATTTCCATTCTCAGTTTCAATAATTTCTTTCTCGGCCGTCATTCCACCTGTAGGCATCCAGATGGTAAAATCACCTTCTTTAAAAATAAATTTTTGCCATTCTATCTGCCCAGATTCAATGGTTAATACAGATTGGGGTTTTTGTGTTTCGACCTGTTTCATTTCCTGCTCTATCTGTAGTCGTCCTTTTTCAAAAAAATCTGGACGGTTATTCAAGGAAAAACGAGCTTGTTTGTCTATAGTTTGCCTAGAATTATATAATTTAAAGTCCCAATTACTACAGCTAGTATTGAAAACAGCTATGATTGCGATTAAGAATAAATTAAGAATTGAGGATTGTCTTAAGGGAACAGCGATAATAGTTTGATATTTTTTATCTATTTTGAAATTGTTCATAGTTCATTCATTTAGACTGGCAATATTGACATTATACTTAATATTAACTATGTTAGGATAATTCGAGTTTTTATTTATACAAAATTATAGGAATTTAATCTTGTCAAAAAAAACATTTAAATCAAAACATCCTTTTTTACGTTTGCTTAACTATGGAAGTAGTTATCGTACTCAAATTTGGCAAGCTACTATCTGCTCGATTTTAAATAAAATTTTCGACCTGGCACCTCCAGTTTTAATTGGGGCAGCAGTTGATGTTGTTGTGAAACAAGAAGATTCTCTGATTGCTCAATGGGGAATTCAAGATATTTTTGGACAACTTGTAATTTTAACATTTCTGAGTTTAATTGTTTGGGGATTAGAATCAATTTTTCAATATGCTTATGAGCGAGTTTGGCGCAGTTTAGCTCAGAATATTCAGCATGATTTACGCAT
>NZ_JAAHGK010001593.1:0-1462 GCF_010672505.1 Okeania sp. SIO2B9
TATTAGCAGTGAATAATATTTACTGCTAATGGCTAATATTAGTAAAGCAAAATTAATTAGCCATTAGCATTTTTATATAGTTCAGGAATTACCCATAACCACCAAATATAGTAGGGGTTAACAACCGTTAAACCCTAAAAATGGTATATAATTCCGTCTTTTTCGTAAGTCCTGATAGTTCAATTATACAGATTTTCTATCTTTTGTGAACAACACACCATTTAATAATTATTTTGACAACTCTATTCTGCACTTTTCTTGTTGTTTAAATTTTTGGTTATTTGCTCTAAAGGAGGCGTAAAAACCTCTACTTTATATTCATTAATAGTTTCAGTAAAAATAAGCTCTGAACATTGGGAACGTAAAGATTTCCATAACATTGTTTCTTCGTAATGTTCAAATTCTGCTGGAATATAATCTAAAAGAGTTTTAGAACAAACAACAATTAATCTTTCTTGAACCCTGGAAAAGGCTACATTTGAGCGATTAAGATTCAGGATAAATTCGACATTTTTACTAATAGCAGACGGATCGCTTGCTGTAGCAGAAACAATTATATTTGGACGTTCGCCACCTTGGAATTTTTCTACAGTATCTATCACATCAATAGCATTTTCATAATAATCTGCTAACTCTGTTTTCAGTAGGGTTCTTTGGGCACGATGTGGGGTAACAATTCCTATACTTCCATCAGGAATTTCTCGACCTGCATCAATAATTTTTTTAATTATTTCTACTTCTAGTTGATTACTACGTCTTGATTTTCGCTCAGAATGAAAAACAAAATAAAGACCTCTATTTCCTTGTAAAAGTTTTTCCCAAGTTCCATTTATTTCTTTTTCTTCTATATTTTTATCTTTTTCTTTGCCTCGTAATTGAATATTATCTAACTTGCTATAAAGACGTGCAATAAGTTCGCGAATAACTGGGGGTAAACGGAAGGTAAAATTTAAAGCTGAACATAATATTGCTGCATCAGGAATTTGAGTATCTGAGTTTTATTTTAAGTTTTGAATAGCCTGATATGCACTAACATAGGGTTGGTAATATACAACAGGAGGACGGTCTTCATTTTCCCAATCATGGGTAATAATAGGAGTAAGTTGTCGATGGTCTCCAGCTAACATTATTTCACCATCATTTTTGACTAATGTTGCTAATGCTAGAAAGTGAGGAAATACCATCATACTTGCTTCATCAACAATAAGAGTCGTTGTTTGAAAACCTTGGGGATAATCTTTTAAAAAATTATTTCGTTGATTCAATTCATTAACCATCTTTAAAATTGCATTGGTTGTTCCTCCAATTACTAAAACTGTCTTTTTGCGCATTTTATTAACATTATTGACACAAGGTTTAGAAGAGAAGGAATTAACATTTGTATTTTGAAAATCCTCTTTATTTTTAGGTTCGACTCTGCTTAGTTGAATTGATGATAAGTTTAAGTTTAGATTAGTAGCGT
>NZ_JAAHGK010001594.1:0-1459 GCF_010672505.1 Okeania sp. SIO2B9
TATCAAATTGTAAATTAGCTCAAAAGTTTATATTGATTGCCTTTAGGGTTTTTTTGATTAAAAATGCAACGTCTTTTTTCTAGCCTGCTCTACTTAGGTAAGAATAAAAAGTTATTAATTTGAAAAAAATCATTTCATAAAGTTATATGGAATAGCATAATGCAAATAAATATTCTCAAAAACAAGAACTTTCAAAACTCATAGGAAAGTTATTACAACAAGCAGGTTTAATCACAGGAAACCAAGTATAATAAATTTTGCAATATCAACGTAGTAACTATCACCTAAGATTTGGATAAATTGCTGTAATGTGGAGAATAACTAATCAATAAACTGTAGATTTATTCGTATACATATTTGCTCAACTAATTACGGATAATCATAAAAAAACAGTTGGTGAGTATCTGAAATTAGCAAAATTATTGAATGAGAAACAAATATATTCTATCTTGGTAGAACAGAGTCAAACAAATTTACGTTTTGGAGAGGTCGCAGTACAAAAAGGATGGGTGAGGCAAGAAACAATTGATTTTGTATTGCGGTACATTAAAGATGAATTTATTCCTGCTGTATAAAGCTAAACAGTTTTTTGATTCAGTGAAGTACATAACTTCTGCTTTTTGCTTTTATCTCTGTTTTGTCACTTTCGGAGAGGGCGATATTTACATCTGTTACAGGTTGGACATATTTTATATTTTCTATTAGGAAATAAAGTAGCGATAGAACTCCGTTCCGCTGACATGATCGCTCTCTAGAGAATAGGTCTGAAACTTAGAAATTACAAGTCTTTTCCAAGAAGGATATGTCATATTTGACTATATTTTTATGAACTATCTGTACTCTACTCTCAATAAACATCTGGCTAAAAAAAATAGACTTTTTGTAGAAGTAGGCAATAGCTCATCTGCTCCAGAAGGCAAAGGGAAAGAAACTTTATGAGATAAAAACACAAAAAATGAGGCATTGCTGAGGGATGGGATGAATATAAGTAGGTGGACATCCGGCCGGCCCGAAAATATAAGAAATGGGCAAGATACCTATTCCACAAAACTATTAAAATCATCCTGCATTTATGCAACGCCAAAATGCTATCCACATATAACTTCCGGAGATATCTAATAAACACTTTTGTTCTGCTCAATGTCCTCCAACTACTACATTTTTAATCATCAAGTGGGGACTGCCAATACTTACAGGCAAAGGTGCTTGACCTGCTTTACCACAACTACCACTATTGTAAGTAGAATCATTACCGATCGCTTCAATATCTTTGAGAGTTTGAAATACATTCCCTGTCAAAGTAATATTACTGACAGCTTCAGCAATTTTTCCATTACGAATCATATAACCTTCTGCCGCAGCAAATGTAAACATTTCTCCATTAGTTTGGCCACCTAGACTTCCTATGGCATAAACCCCTCGATCGATATCTTTAATCATTTCCTCAACAGGGCGATCG
>NZ_JAAHGK010001595.1:0-1459 GCF_010672505.1 Okeania sp. SIO2B9
CTGTTTCTGATACCTCTAAATATCTAACCAGAGTAAGTGATGGTATCAGAAACAGATTACTCTTAAAGTTTCATCTCTTGATTTACCAACGCCGTTTTAGCTGTGTCAGTCTACTACTGAACTTATCAATTAAGTATGATATTCCCTGTGATACTCTCAATATAAAAAAGAAACGTTAGTTATAATAAAAAAACTTATGAGACAATGTAGACAAATACAACAACTTCTCAGTACCTTCAGGGCAGTCGTCTCCCGCTTGATCATTTTTGTGGTGGTAGTTTGTAACCTGCTGATGATATTTACCTCCTCCCCTACCCCAATGGCAACAGCCTCGCCAGGAGATAGTGTAATGTTAGCGCAAACTTTACAACCTTCAGAAGCCAGCAAAAAAACAGATGAGGCAATTATTCAAGATGTGGATGGTACAACACTTATACGCGAATATATCAGTAAGGCTAGGAAAGGAAGTATTTCTTCTGTCTTCACTATCTTCTTTTTGACTCTTGGGCCACTCAAAATTGTACCTATTTTTGTGAGTCTGACTGCTAATGCTGATGATACACTCCGAAAGAAAATGGCATTTCGTGGGTTTTGGATTTCGACCTTAGTTGTGATGTTGATTTCCCTTGTCGGTATAGAAATAGTGGACAAATATGGAATCCCTATTTCTGCTCTAATGATGGCAGCAGGAATTGTGCTGTTTTTAGTCTCACTAGGAATCATAATGACTCAGTATGGCTCGGCTGCTCCCCCTCCATCTTCTCCAGAAAATCCATCCCTTGATTTAGTTGTTACTCCCCTAATTTTTCCTACAATCTTAACCCCCTATGGAATTGCCATAGTTATGCTCATCATGTCCATTCTGAAGAAAGTAATAGGCCATGAAGTTTTGGTTTTGGGATTGTTAATGGTGATTATGGTACTCAACCTATTAAGTATGCTTTATGCCCGTCAAATTCTCAAGGTGTTGAAGCCATCAATTCTCAAAGTTGTAGGACTGGTGTTAGGAATGGTTCAGCTTTCTCTAGGTATTACCTGGATATTTACAGCCATTAGAATGGAAGTTTTAGTAATTCGATCGCTTTTGACATCCTAACCAAGAAATAATATCAAATTCAGTAGGGTGCATTAATGAAATGTAACCCACCTTACTAGACTACTGATAATTGATAACTGAAAAGAAGGCGATCGCTCTATGATTCCAAAAGAAAAACCAAAACAAAAAAATCAAGTATTTTTCCAAAAATTATTCCTGGAATACTGACGCATTCGTTCAATAACTTCGGGATATTTATCCATATATTCTAATGATTTTAAAGGTGGATAAACTACTCTATCTTTCCTTTGATTTACTTGATAAATGTAAGCAGAAAAAGCCTCTTCATCATCTTGATTAGATAAAACATAATTTTTAACTCTTGAGAAGTCATAGTTTTAAAATCAGGTTTTTTATTCATTT
>NZ_JAAHGK010001596.1:0-1457 GCF_010672505.1 Okeania sp. SIO2B9
AATATCTACAGGAAATGATGGTTTTTTCTTGCGAGGGTAGCCTTCTTCCCTCTTCCCTCTTTCTTCTTCCTTCTTCCTTCTTCCTTACCTTTGCTATACAAGACCGATGCTACCGGACATGATATTAATAATTAGAGTTGTCGCTAAATAAAGGGAAAAAATCACTCTAACCTAGACAGAGCAATAATTCCCAGCAGTTTTGCCGTCCAATAGCTACAATCCTTACAGAACAAGGTTTTTGGGGGTTTTTAAGTTATAAAGCGACAAGTCTATTGATTGTGATGTTATTGAACCAAATTTAATATTATCAGGATGTTAGGTATGAGGTACGAAAAACTAGGACTTGAGATTGCTTTCCGTTCCGGAATGCTCCGCAAACCCTATGGGTCGCAATGACGGAAATACGTTCAGGTGCGTAAGTCCTATTAGTATAAGTCAAACATCTGCCGCCTTTTTTGCTTCTTCTAACCAACGATCAAACAACTCTTGATTATTTTCAACCCACTCCTTAGCATGGCGACGAATATCCTCTGGAGAATCTTCACCCTCTTTAATATATAGACTTTCAACATTCATATCCTCAGCAGGAATTTGAACCAGTTCAAACCAACGTTTGGCAACTGGGTTAGCTGCTAAAAATTCTTTGTTAGCAAAAATTCGCAGGCGATCAACAGCAAATCCAAGATTTTTACCTTCTATAGTGGTGTCTTTTACTGTTATATTTTTCTGGGATTCTGGAAGAGAGGTAAAGGGAACTTCCAACCAAATTATATCTTTGTCTGGTTTTAAAACTGTAGATACCCAGTGAGGATTATAAGCATAGTAGAGAAGACTTTTCCCTTGCTGGTAGCGACTAATAACATCTGCAAGCAAAATAATGTATTGTCCTCTATTGTGTTCAACTGTATCTTCTAGTCCATAAGCTTTGATATGATGATCGATTATTCGTTCACAAAACCAACCAGGATTACAACCAACTAAATTAGCTTTACCATTACCATCCGAATCAAATAGTTGAGCAATTTTCGGGTCTTTAAGTTGTCCAAGATTAGTAATTTTATATTTATCGGCAGTTTTTTTATCGATTTGATAACCTTGTATCAAATCAGGAGTCAGAACTCCAACTCGCTCTAACTTTTTTTCACCCCCAGCATTATTAAAATATTCTTGGTGTGCTTTTTCAGCACCGATAACACTATAATCTAGGTCACTATTAGCAACAGACAAATAAATAGCAGGGTAATCAATTTCTTTCGGTTTTTCAATCTGATAACCAAGTTTTTCCAGACCAATATTCACAATTTCTGTTTGGAAATGTTCTTCAACCCAATTACTATGGGCAGCACGAACTCTAGTTTTTTTTACAGACGAATTTGATTGACAGGCAATTAAACCTATCAACAAAATTGTCAAAGTCATTCCTAAAGCAAATTTTCTGAACTTTTGTTTCATTAAAC
>NZ_JAAHGK010001597.1:0-1456 GCF_010672505.1 Okeania sp. SIO2B9
TATCAGAGTAGCTTTGAGGGTGAGACACCTGATTGTTGGGACCCTCTATAACTTCCACATCCTCTTTTTTTGGGATTGTGTACTCTGTTGCTATTTGGTTTGGAGATGCAGATGTCATAACGCTTTAATTAAATATTTAGATGCTCTTTACTATTAAGGCTTTTAAATAATTCAAGCTCAGTTTGTTAATTAATATTAAGATAGGAACTGAATAATTTTTAAATCATTCATACCTGTACTTTAGTCTAACATGATTAAATTTTTACTCTTCTGTCAAAAAAATTATTATAAATATTTTTTAGATAAGATTTGCTATACAGGTTCTAGGTGTGAGCTTGGAGAACATCGGTTTTAGGAATATTTTTTCTTGATTTTTACCTCATTACTTGAATGCTCGAACTTCAATAAGCATATTAGTTTTGATGGTATAGAATTTTATTTTTTGTACTTGCTGCTGAAGTTTGAATTAATAATTATCAAAACTATCATTACTCAAAGTTTTAAATTTATTCATCACACCTTTGATAGAAATAGAAGTAAGCAAGTTTTTATTTGTTAAAATTATGCCCTCTAGTTTTATAATCATAATGTAGCACAAAAAGTTGCTATAAATACTATGTATAGTGTTATATCTAAGGTAAGGATTCAGGTCATAGCGTGATCGTAGTGTGGATTCTCAGAAGGGAAATTCAAGAATATTGGTTCGCTTGACAAAAAAACAAACTAGTGCAGCTACGCGGAAGTCAAAAGTCAAAAGTATTTATTGGTAAGGCTTTTAGGATTTTGTAACTGGTTAGTTATTTCTGCCATCCTGCACTAGGGTAAAGTCAAAGCATGAGTCAATCACAGCCCCCAGTAAATCGTAAACGCCTCAACCAGTTGTCAAAAGAAGAACTGGTAGAAATGTTATTGACTCAACAGAAACTAATCGAGAAACTGCAAAAACAAATTGATAAATTAGAACAGAGTCAAAACCTAGACAGTAAGAACTCCTCGAAACCCCCATCAACCGATCTACTGAAAAAATCGGAAAAAGCCAAGCCAAAACAAGAGTCTCCCAGTTCCGAAGAAAAGAAGAGACGACCAGGAGGACAAATAGGCCATCATAGTAAGACTCGTAAAGGGTTTTCCAGAATAGACAGAATAGAAATATTGCAACCTTCTGTTTGTAGTCAGTGTGGTCAAGCAGAATTTTTAGATGAACCAGTGGTAGCTGTAGTGGCCAGCAATGTGCGATTCGTTTCTAGGGGAAATAGCCTAGAGTGTCGGTTTAACAAAAATCCAGAATCTTATGGAGGTTAAAGAATAGTAGAAGGTATACCGACATAACATGAACTACCCCGCCGTGTAGACGGACGGGGTTTCTAAGTCCCCGTCAACAAAGTCCGCACTTTGAGATTTTGAGCGCTTCATTTGCCCCAGTTGCCTCATCGAGCCTGTATGTTTACGGGTCGAA
>NZ_JAAHGK010001598.1:0-1454 GCF_010672505.1 Okeania sp. SIO2B9
TGAAGAAGGAGACAGGAGACAGTAGACAGGAGACAGGAGGAAAATTACATGGGGATTCGCTCCCCCAAGTAATTTTGAACACGACCGTTGACGGTGGGGTATTAAACCCACAAAGAAAATGATAAAATTAAGGTCAATTTAAGTGACTCATAGATAATCCCAAGTTGCTTATTTTACTGTTACCCTTAGTCTTTTCAAAAGCTTGATATAGTTGATATTTTAGGTTTTCCAGTATTCCCAGTCCATTGTTAGCTATTCTAATTTATACTCCATAGGATTCAATAATTGAAGTCGTAATAGTAATTCGATTTGGATTTTGCAGAATTTCTTGATAAGTTTTAAATTTTTTGTGGTTATATTCTTCTAAATAATTCATTGTATTTACTAACAAACTCATAAAAACTTGATTTAAGGTATTTGGATAACAATTAATCTGAGGTAAATTTACACAATTTTTGACAATTTCAATGGCTGGACGCTGATGATTAGCTTTTAGTCAATGCTGTAAAATTGTCAGAGTATTATCTATGCTTTCATTAATATCAAAAAGTACTTTTGAGGTACTATCTTCTCTAGCAAAACTTCGCAATGATACACTAATTTCACTGATGCGATCGCTGGTTTTTTTACGGAAAATAATATTTTTGGTAGCTCTTCAATCAGAAAATATATATCCATCTCTTCCGCGCCTTTTTCAATGATTAGACCAGGATTAGGAAATTGTTTTTGATATAATTTAATGTGATTAATAATTGCTGTGAGATATGTTTCCGCCAACTTGATATTACCGAAAACTATACTAACTGGATTATTTAACTCATGAGCAATACCAGCAACTAATGCCCCAATGTTAGACATTTTTTCACTTTGAATTAATTGCGATTGAGCTGTTTTAAGTTCTGCTAAAGATTGATAAAGTTCCGCAGTTCTTGCCTCTACTTTATCTTCCAGTTCGGATGCAGATTTTTGCAATTCTATTTCTGCTGCCGTCCGTTCTTTTATCTCTTTTTGTAAGCGTATATGTATCTCTATTCTCGATAAAAGTTCTTCTGGTTTAAACGGTTTAACAATATAGTCTACAGCTCCTAAATTTCAACCTTTTATTTTTTCAGTAGATTCAGAAAGTGAAGTCATAAAAATAACAGGAATATTTTTAGTGCTTTCTTAAGCTTGCAAGTAACTACAAACTTCAAAACCATCTATTCCTAGCATGATTATATCTAGCAAAATCAAATCTGGTAATACATTTTTTACCTTCTCAATTGCAGTTTCTCTATCCTCTACTGCAATGACATTAAAACCAGACTTTTTTAATACATTTAATATTAAATGGGCGTTTCGATATTGATTATCTACCACCATAATTGTGTGTTCCTTTTTTTGATTCATGGAAACTCCTTTAATGTTTTTTCTTAGCTAAAACTACATAAGTTTTCGACTTTATTCAGTACGAA
>NZ_JAAHGK010001599.1:0-1451 GCF_010672505.1 Okeania sp. SIO2B9
TCTCTATACTGAAATATTTAGTGTAGAGACTAATTAAGACTTCTGAATCATGATCATTAAGACCAACTATTGTGGTACATATTTAATAAATCATCAAGTATATGATGTGGCTAATGTTGTCGCTCCTTCTCTTGTCACCCACACAAAGGCACAAAGTTAAAAATATTAACTTTTAACTGATAATTTGTAAGAGATGACTGATAATTTAATTATAGTGTCATAGACTCTTTAGTACACTTATGGTGGCGATCGCCACCATAACTTCACTTGACCACTGCTTTAATCCATAGGTTAGAGTTTCGGTGAACCATAATTTACATTTATATTTTTGATTCCTAATTTTTTAGAGGAGAAGGCCAATTTTTAGTTTCTTTTTGCCAATTTTCATTATCTTGTCTCTGATTCGATAAACTTCGCTGAGTAGCTTCCACAAACTGACTCACGCGAATAGGATCTATCGGTTGATCTATTTGGCCATGTCGCTTCAGCGAGCTAGATACAATAACACCATCTACAGCTGGCATCAAGGTAGAAATATTGTTCCAGTTAGCGCCACTGCCGATAAATATAGGTGTATCTGATGCTGCTGCACTAGCTAATTTTAAATCTTCCAAGGTAGGGGGACTTCCAGTAGTCCAACCGGAGAGAATTATTCCATCAGCTAGACCACGTTCAATTGTTTCTTGGACAACTGTAGTTAAATTGGGTTCACCCAATGGTTGGGCGTGTTTGACTAGAACATCTGCAAAGATTTTGACATCACTACCCAATTCTCGACGATAGCGTAAAAGTTGATGTGCTTTTCCTTCAATTAACCCTTGATCCGTAGACATAACTCCAGTTAGGACATTAACACGAATAAATTGGGCCTGCACACAGGAAGCGATCGCCATCGCACTTTGGCCATCATTACGCAAAACGTTGATTCCAATTGGTAGGGAAACCAAGTTCATAATCTTTTGTACTAATAATGTCATGGCACTAACTACGGCCGGGTCAACTTGGTCTTTGACAAAAGGAGCATCAAAAAAGTTTTCTACGATAATGCCATCTACACCACCTGATGCAAGGGCTGTGGCTTCTCTTTCTGCTCTACTAATAATAGCTTGGAGGTCGCCTCCCCAACGGGGTGAGGTTGGCAGAGGCTGTAAATGTACTACCCCAATGATTGGATGTCTGGTTTTAAATATTTGCTTTAAGTCCACGGGTTTACCTGAAACCACGGTTATTTGGCAATAACATAACAGAATTTACATGAGAAATTATGGCCTAGAATATATCTATTATCTAGACTCTGCTACTATATTGTCAATTTTTGGTCATCATCATTTTAAAGCTTTATCTGCAATGGTATCTCTGGAAGGTATGTATGAGTATTTGTAGGGTGGTTTGGTAGGCTAATTTTACAGAACTTAGAGGATAGGTTTTAGGGGCTGGGGTTAGGGTGAAAA